>NZ_JBEZUT010000023.1:0-47639 GCF_040636595.1 Kitasatospora sp. NPDC036755 | reverse complement strand
CTGGTTCGAGAACGCCGCCAGATCCGCCTCCCGGACCCGACCCAGCAGCTCGTCGAACGTCGGCGAGCCCGACAGGTCGGTCCGCAGGACGAGCGGCCGAGGTCGTGGCGCTGCTGTCCGAGGAGCCGCCGCGGGCACTCGGCGACGACCTCGGCGCGGTCTGGCGGACCGTACGCTCCGCCAAGGACCCGTACGCCGGCCGCTGGCGCGACGAAGTCCGCCGCCTGCTGCGCGCCACCTCCGACGAGCCCGCCACCGACCTGCCGGACTCGGCCGCTGCCGGACTGGTCGTCGCCCTCGCCTTCCCGGAGCGGATCGCCCGCGCCCGCGTCGAACGGCCCGCCCCCGGCGAGCGCAGCCCGTACCTGATGGCCTCCGGGACGGCCGCCGAACTCGCCCCCGGCACGGCGCTCGGCGCCCTGCCCTGGCTCGCCGTCGCCGTCGCCGACCGCCCGGCGGGGTCGCACTCGGCGCGGGTGCTGCACGCGGCGGCACTGGACGAGGCCACCGCCCTGACCGCCGGGGCGGCGCTGGTCACCTCGCGCGAGGAGGTCCACTGGGACACCCGGCGGGGCGAGGTCGTCTCCCGCCGGGTGGAGTCGCTGGGCGCCATCGAGCTGGCCGAGAAGCCGCTCGACCGGCCCGACCGCTCCCTCGTCCGCGCCGCCCTCCTCGAAGGCCTCGGCCGCGAGGGCGTCAGCACCCTGCTGACGTTCCGCCCCGGCCTCCGCGAACGCCTCGCCTTCCTCCACAGCGCCATCGGCGGCCCCTGGCCGGACGTCAGCGACGAGGCCCTCCTCGCGCGCGCCGACGAGTGGCTGGAGCCCGAGTTGTCCCGCGCCCGCCGCCGCACCGACCTCGCCCGCATTGATACGACGTCCGCCCTCCAACGCCTCCTCCCCTGGGCAAGCGGAGAAGCCGGACGGCTGGACGAACTGGCCCCCGAGCGCATCACGGTGCCCAGCGGATCGAAGATACGAGTCGACTACACAACCGAACGCCCGGTGCTCGCAGTCAAGTTGCAAGAACTCTTCGGCTGGACCAAGACCCCCACCCTGGCCGGCGGAAGAATCCCTCTGACCATCCACCTGCTCTCCCCCGCCGGCCGCCCCGCCGCCGTCACCGGCGACCTGGAGTCCTTCTGGCGCGAGGGCTACCGCGCCGTCCGAGCGGACCTCAGGGGCCGCTACCCCCGCCACCCCTGGCCCGAGGACCCGACCACAGCCGAACCCACCCGCCGCCTCAACGCCCGGAAGTGACAGGAAAGGACGCCATGGCCCTGACCGCCCCGACCGCCACCCACCCCGGCGAGGCCGAACTCCCCTTCGCAGCCCTGATCCTGGACTTCGTGGGCGTACTGACCGCCAATGCCGGGCCCGCGCACGGAGAGTGGTGCCTCGCCCAGGGCCTCGACGCCGGGGCGTGGCGGCAGACGCTCGGTTCCGAACCGGAAGCCGGCCGCCTGTACACCGAGCTCGAAGCCGGACGGCTGAGCCAGGCGGAGTGGAACCGGCGGGTGGCTCCCATCCTCGGCGTGCCGGAGCACGAGAACCTGATGGGCCGGGCATGGTCGGGCGTCCGGCCCGCCGACGACATGATCGCGCTCGCCCGCTCGGCCCGGCGGGCCGGCCTCAAGGTCGCGCTGCTGTCCAACTCCTTCGGCCTGGACCCGTACGACCCGTACGAGGCCCTGGGTGTCTGGGAGTTGTTCGACGTGACGGTGATCTCCGAGCGGGAGGGCATCGCCAAACCCGATCCGGCGATCTACCAGCTCACCCTGGACCGACTTGAACTGCCGGGCGAGGCATGTGTCTTCGTAGACGACCAACCGAGGAACCTGGCCCCGGCCGAAGCCCTCGGCATCACCACCGTCCTCGCCGACGGCACACCTGGCAACGCCGCCCACATCGCAGCTCTGCTGGGATTCCCTGCCGTGCTCTGAGCCTTCACATGGCGGCCGGGACCAGTGAGCCCGCCGCGGGAGCGTCCGGGGCGCCCTCGAAGACACACCTGGACATCGTCCACCACCTCCGCCGCCTGGCTTGTCACAGCAGGTGCCGACCGTCATGGGCCCGGACGCTCGGCACAGCGTCGTTCCGAAGCCCGTCCAAGACGCGTACGGCATAGACCTCGGCCATGCGTTCGGAGACCTCTGCCGGCGAGAGCCAAGCGACCTCGACCGACTCCTCCGAGAGCCGCGTCGCCTCGCTCTCCGGTCGACAACGAAGGACGAGGGCGACGATCCCTCGGCTCACGTTCTTGTAGACGCCGGTCAGCCGCTCCACGCCGACCTTGATCCCGGTCTCCTCGTAGACCTCGCGGCGCACGCCGTCCTCGATGGCCTCGCCCAGTTCCAGCACGCCACCCGGGGGTTCCCACGTTCCGTTGTCAGCCCGGCGAATCGCCAGCACGCAGCCGTCCTCACGCACCACCACTCCGGCGACGGACACCGAGTGGAGCGGCGTCTTCCCGGCACCGTTGCTCATGTGCAGGAGGATAGAGCCCTGAAGGACTATGGCGAGTGGCGAGGTGGCCTCGTCGACCACAGCGCTCGGACACACCGTCGTCCTGGGCTCACGGTAGATGCGCCATCCAGGCGTCGCGGCCGATCCTGACGAGCAGCAGTAACGTCACGATCATGTTGCCGTCGAAGCGCTCGGCATCACTACTGTCCTCGAAGCCCAGGCACTCTCTGAGCTGCCGCCAACACGGCTGACAGCCAGGTCGTTCCGGCACCGGGAGCGGAGTGGCGGGGGTACGGTCCGTTCTGAGGCCGCTCACCTTCGGAGGCTCCCATGACGCAGTGGTCCGACTACTCCACCGGCCAGCGCATCAAGATGCTGCGGGCAGGCATGACCCAGGAAGAACTCGCCGAGGCCGCCGGGGTATCCGTTCCGACGGTTCGCAAGGCCGAGAAGGAGGGCGGCAGTATCGGTCTGCCGTCGCTGCTCAAACTGTCCGCCGCACTGCATGCGGACGTGTCGGTGATCCTCGGGCAGCAGGCACCCCGAAGGGCTTCGCTGATCGGTGACAGGGCGATGCTGCGAGGGCTGTCCCGCACCGTGCACGACACCGCCGCAGGGGTCGGGACCGACGTCGAACCGCCGGACGCCGCAGGACTGCGGGCCGATCTGGCGCGGGCCTGGGCGGACTACCGGGCGGGGGACTACACCCGGGCCGGCAGCCTCGCCGCCCCGGCCATCACCGAGGCCGCCGCCCTCCTGCGCTCCGCCCCGGACAGCGAGCGGTGCGCGGCCCACGGCCTCCTCGCCGACGCCTACCGACTCGCCTCCTACACCGCGCAGTTCCACGGTGCCCGCGACCTCGCGTACTCGGCGATCGGCCACGCCCGCCACCACGTCCACATGGCCGCAGACCCGCTGCGGGCCGCGATGGTGGACTGCGGCCGGTCCTGGATCTACATGCGCGACGCCCGCCTCGACCAGGCCACCACCACCGCCGAGACCGCGTTCGCATCCATCGAACCCCGCTACTCGGAAAGGGATCTGGAAACGCTGGCCACCTACGGGTGGCACGTCACCTTCGCCGCCGTCGTCGCCTCCCGCAAGTGCGACGGCGACCGGGCCCGCGACCTGCTCTCCCAGGGACACGCGGTGGCAGCGCGGATGGGCCGCGATGCGATGATCAACGGCACCAGCTTCGGGCCGACCACGGTCACCGCGCAAGCCATCGGCATCCACACCGTCATGGGCGACCCCGGCAAGGCCCTGACGCTCGCCCGCAACCTCGGCGACCTGTCCCCGCTGCCGCAGGCCGCCCGCAACCGGCTCGCCCTGGACATCGCTCTCGCCCAGGCCGACACCCGACAGTACGACGCAGCTCTGGACACCCTCCTCCAGGTGTGCAGCGCACAGCCCGACTGGGCCCGTCACCAGGCCCTTCCGGGGGCGATCATGCAGCGCGCCGGTCACGCCAGCACCACCCGCGTGCGAAAGCTCGGCGGCATCCTCGGTATCAGCCTGTTCACTCACTGAGATCGGACTGACACGAGCCGTATCACACGGAGCCGGTATTACTTCTGGAAGTGGCACGCACCGCACGTTCACGATGGCCTGACTCGGCGGCAGCCTTGGCATCATGACGCCGACTCAATCTGGCTGGTCGCCCATCCGTCGCGTGACGGTCGCCCTGTACATCGCGACCGGTGATGAAGGCGCCGCCCTCATCCTCGCCAATCTCACCCGCGCCTTCGCCGAGGCCCGCGACTGGACGGTCGCCCTCGCCCGGGCGGACGGCAACCCCACACACCCGCTCGGCCAGTGGCCGGGCTGGCAGGCCATCGCCGACGCCCTGAACACCCGCGCGATCCATGGCGTGGTCACCTGGACCTACGACATGGTGTCCACCAGCCAGGCCGTCCGGGGCATCGGGGCCCACGAGCGCCTCCCCACAGTCCTCGACGACCGGGGCGGCTTCCTCGTCACCGCCCACCCCGTCCCCTACAGCACCACCGCGGACCACGGCAACAGGCACCCGCCGCGCCGAACCTCGGCAGACCTCGCTCGCCGCCGAGCCCTCGCGGACGCCGCCGCTGGATTCGCCGTCTTCCGATTCTCGTTCGGCGGCAACCCGCGCACCGCCTGATACCGCCTGCCGACCGACCCGTCCCTCCCCTGAGGCACTCCCCCATGCTCAAAACCAGCACGGACGTACAGCGCGTCGTCGACGCCGTCCTCCATCTGGCCCTGGCCGTGCCGGGCCATCTGTCAGAACACCGGCGGCCGACCCAGCTTCGCCATCCGCCATACCGTTTTCCACCGCATCGGCCGACGGGGCGGGCACGGCGTGCGCACGCCCTCGAAGAAGCCGGACCACCACGCCTTGAGACCGGACAGCGGTGGACGGCGGACCACCGTGTACGCCGCCCAGGAGGTGAGGTAGACCGGCACCAGGATGGCGGGCAAGTGGCGCTTGGCCAGCCAGACCCGGTTGCGGGCCGTCAGCCGGTAGTAGGTGGCATGCCGGGCCGGGTCGGTGCGGGGGTGCTGCAGCACCATGTCGGCGCGGTAGTCGATGCGCCAGCCCGCGTCCAGGGCGCGCCAGGCGAAGTCGGTCTCCTCGTGGGCGTAGAAGAACTCGGCGGGGAACATGCCGACCTGGTCGATCACGCTCATCCGGATGGCATGGCCGCCGCCCAGGAACGTGGTGACCGGCCCGGACCGCATCGGGTCACTGGCGCCGAAGCGGGGGACGTGCCGGCGCTGGGTGAACCCGGTCTCGTCCGCGATACGGAAAGACACGATCCCGAGCCCCGGGTCCCGCTCGAAGGCCTCCCGGACCAGCCGGAAGGTGTCGGTGCGGGGCAGCAGGCCGTCGTCGTCCAGGACGACCACCAGGTCCGTGCCGCCCAGTTCGCGCAGTCGTTCGACGCCCGCGCTGCGGCCCCCGGGGATGCCGAGGTTCTCGGGCAGTTCCACGGCGTCCACCCAGTCGGGCAGTTCGGGCAGTTTCACGCCCTGCCCGAGCACCACCGTCCGCACGCCGCTGCCGCCGCCGTCCTGGGCCCGCACCGAGTCCAACAGCGCCGCCAGCTCCGCAGGCCGGTCTCCCATCGTCAGCACCACCACGCCCAGCGTGACACCCATAACACCGACCCCAATGTGAGAGACCCTTGCCGATCTTGCCGGCGCCGTTCCTCGGGAACGCGTCGGCGCGCGTGGCAGCCGAGACGGACCGGCCCCCGGGCCACCGGCCCGGGTGTCCCGGTCACGTTCCCACAGCCCCCACTCCCACTGGCGCCCAAAGGCCTCTGATTCGCCCGTAGGGAGGGTGCCGACTTCATTCATGGCATCGCTCCCGGCATCAGAGCGAGGTCACCTCAAGCGCGCCCAGCCCACGGCGCTCCCCCATTCCCACGCCCCTTCCGAGGTATCCCCATGCCCACGTCCCGCCGCCCCCGCGCGTTCGCCGCCCGGCTCGACTCCCGCACCGAATCCACGCCCCTGGCTCGGTACTTGCTCCGCGCGTACCTCTCCGGGCTGCCCTCGGGAGACCGCTACCGCGACACCGCCGAACTGCTCCTCGGCGAGCTCTTCGCCAATGCCGTCCAGCACTCCGACGCGCCCGACGACCGCCACATCGAGATCCGCTTCGCCCTCGTCAACTCCCGCCTCCGGCTGGAGGTCCACGATGCCGGCAGCGGCCGCCCGTCCCTTCGCACCGCCGCGCCCTCCGAGGAGCGCGGGCGCGGGCTCTTCCTCGTCAACGAGCTCGCCGAACGCTGGGGCTGCTCGTCCCGGCCCGGCGGCATCGGCAAGTTCGTCTGGGTCCTCGTCGCCCCCGCGCCCGCTTCCGCCCTCGCTCTCGCCACCGCCTGAAAGCCCGCCCCCATGCACCTCACCACCCTGGCCCGGCACGCTCTCTCCCGCGGTCGCACCCCCGCCGACACCTACGCCCTCCTCGCCCGCCGCACCCGCGAGCCCCTCCCCTCCGCCCGCGCCGTCTGCCTCGCCCTCACCATCCCCCTCGCGGAGACCGGCCGCCGCCTCAACGACTGCTACGACGCCCTCCTCGCCGACCACC
Organism: Kitasatospora sp. NPDC036755; assembly: GCF_040636595.1. Classification (NCBI taxonomy): domain Bacteria; kingdom Bacillati; phylum Actinomycetota; class Actinomycetes; order Kitasatosporales; family Streptomycetaceae; genus Kitasatospora; species Kitasatospora sp. NPDC036755. The sequence continues at coordinate 41,096 of NZ_JBEZUT010000023.1, read as the reverse complement.
ACCCGAACTCCGAGACCGACACCGGCGAACTCCTCGAAGCCCTCGGCGTCTTCGACGTCCCCAAGTCCCTCACCGACACCGAACTCGCCGTCGTAGACCACCTCCTCACCGCCATCGACGCCCATGGCAGCCTCCGCCCCGGCCACCGCCACGGCCTCCACCGCTGGTTCACCACGGGCAACCTCACCACCGCCTACCTCTCCCTCACCTCCACCCACACCCTCCCCCGCACCGGCGACCCCGCCCGCTACTGGACCACCCTCACCACCGCCGGCGAACTCCTCACCACCACCCACCACTGCGACACCCGCATCACCTACGCCCTCACCCACTGCCGCACCCAAGCCGCCAAGCACCAGAAGTCGATCCCACCGACTTCCTACGCAACACGCCCGGTTCATCCGGCCGCTCCCGAAGCTCCCGTCCCTGCTGGGGCGGGGTTGTAACAACCCTGCTCAGCAACAGGGTTGTTGAAGTGATCCAGACCCATCGATACGAGGAGGACGCATGACGCAGACGCCCAAACCGTGGGGCATCGGCAGGATGGGGCCCTACCCGGCCACTGCCACGCTCCCGGCGTTCACGCCGGTGATCGACCCCGAGACGCAGATCGCCGTCATCGTCGACGAGAACGGCCGAACGGTCGAGCTGGGGAGCCACGGCACCAGCACCAGCGGTGTCACGCCCACCCACACGAGCCCGGGTGACGGGGCCTCGCCGGGCGGGGCCACGGACAGCGACGTGACCGAGTCCTACGACCAGGACCAGAGTTCCGGCTGATGGACAACCGAAGCAGGTCGGTGCTGGTGCTGACCAACTCCTCCGATGTGACAGCGGATGCGGTACTTCGGGTGCTCGCCGAACGCCGAGTTCCGGTGGTGCGTCTCGATCCCGGCACCGACCTGCATGAGGGTGCCTCGCTGACCGCCACGTACCGCACGGGCGGTCAGCGGGGCGCCCTCCGCACGTCGAGCCGTGAACTGGACCTCACAGCTGTTCGGTCCGTCTGGGTTCGCAGGCCCTCGCCCTACGCGGGACCGCCGGATCTTGACGGCCAGGACCGCCGGTTCGCTGCCTCGCAGGGGTTCTGGGGGGGCGGGTGGCATCCTGGCGTCACTTCCCGGGGCGCGCTACGTGAACCATCCCTGGCACAACCGGGCGGCGGAGTACAAGCCGGCTCAGCTCTCCGCCGCACAGCACTGCGGATTCCACGTGCCCGACACGCTGATCACCAACAACGAGCACGAGGCGCGGGAGTTCACTGCCCACGCCGGTGGCGCGGTCTACAAGCCGGTGTGGAACACCCCGTACTCGGCCCGCGGACAGGCTCAGGCCGTATGGGTGAGCGAGGTCCGCAGCCAGGAGATCACCGAGGCCGTGACGGCGTGTCCGCACATGTTCCAAGCCAGGGTTTCCAAGGTGTTCGACACCCGGGTGACCGCGGTCGGAGACCGGCTGTTCACCGCCCGCATCGACAGCCCTGATCTCGACTGGCGGCACCGACAGGACCGGATGCGCTGCACCCCGATCGACGTCCCCGCGCCGGTTGCCGAGTCCGTCGCCCACTACCTCGCCACCTTCCGGCTGGCCTTCGGCGCCTTCGATTTCGCCGTCACGGCAAACGGCACGTGGTACTTCCTGGAGTGCAACCCCAATGGGCAATGGGCGTGGCAGCCGGCCGGGATCACCGACGGGATTGCGCTCGCAATCGCCGACCAACTGGAAAGGGGCCACGACGAGTGACCACATCCGACATCCTGCGCGCCGCCCTGGTCGAGCAGCTCACCGACAACGGCACGCTCACCGATCCCGCGTGGACGGAGGCCGCGGCCGCAGTACCGCGCGAACTGTTCGTCGGCGGCTACTTCGTTCCGGTCGAGGGCAGCACCCCGACCAGCTATCGAAGCGTGCGCCGCGGTGACCCCGGGTGGCTGGAAGGGATCTACGCCGACCAGACCCGAATCACCCAACTCGACGGCCGCACACGGCCCGAAGACGCCGGAGAGCAGTCGGTGACCGGCACGCCGACGTCGTCCTCCACCCTGCCCTCGCTCGTGCTGGGCATGTGGCAGCAGCTCGGCGCCGACGTCGGTCACCGGGTACTCGAAGTCGGCACCGGGACCGGCTACTCGACCGCCCTCGGTGCACACCGCCTCGGCGAGGGGAACGTCACCAGCATCGAGTACGACCCCCAGGTAGCCGCACGCGCCGCCACCGCACTCCACGCCGCCGGCTGCGCCCCGCGCCTGATCACCGGCGACGGTCTCGGCGGGGATCCGGACGGCGGCACCTTCGACCGGCTGATCGCGACGTGCTCGGTCCGGTACCTGCCGATGGCCTGGCTTCGCCAGGTGAAGCCGGGCGGCCGGATCCTGGTCACCCTGTCCGGGTGGAGTTACGCCAACGCCCAGGCACTGCTCGACGTCACCGGGCCCGGCGAGGCCGCCGGCCGGTTCCTGCCGGGCTACACCAGCTTCATGATCGCCCGGCCGCACGACCGGCCGCCCCGCCCAAGGCTGGCCTTGCTCCCCGGGGAGGAGCGCGCCAGCCGGATCGATCCCGCGAAGCTCGATACGTGGACCGGGAGTTGGGTCGCGCAGCTCGCGGCGCCCTCGGCCGAACGGATGGGAGCCGCAGGGCAACAGATCCTGTCGGACGTGGCCACCGGATCGCAGGCCCGGACCATGCCCGCCCCCGAAGGTGGGTGGACGGTGGTCCAGTGCGGACCACTGCGCCTGTGGGACCGAGTGGAAGCCGCCATCGAGGCATGGCAGGGCGCAGGTGAACCGCACCAGGACGCCTTCGGCATCACGGTCTCGGCGGCGGGCCAGCGGGTCTGGCTCGGCAGCGAGGACGGCCCGGGTTGGGACCTGCCGGTCTGAACCGGCCGCCCTGAGCCATCGCACGGGCTTCCGGGGACTCCGTAGTGCGCCGGCTCCGCCGTCCCAGACCTGTACCCCGCGCCACCGCGCGCGGGAAGTCGGCCCCGCCGACTTCCCGCGCGTCCCCGCGACCGCCGGCCGCCGACCGACGGCCGCCGGCCCTCGACCTTCGTCGCCCCTGCCTGACGTCAGCGCAGCAGGCCCGCCGCATGGAGGTGGTCGAAGACGATCCGGTCGACAGGCGACGTGCGATGCCTGTCGCCGTACGTGAGCCAGACCACCTCCTCGATCTCACTGCTCGCCTCCAGGCGCCCCTCGTACGCGGCGGTGTAGCAGGTCATCCGGACCACGACGCCGTCCGGGTGGCCGTGGGCCTGAGCCTCGAAGACGCCCAGGAGGGCCGCGGAATCCGGTGCGATGGCGGCCGTGAGTTCCTCGCCGATCTCCCGCACCAGGGTGTCGGGGTCGCTCTCCCCGGGCTCCCGCTTGCCGCCCGGCAGGTAGTAGGTGTCCTTGCCGCGGGAACGCGTGCTCAGGACCTTTCCGCCTGCGATGTGGATCCAGGCCACCTTGTCGATGACGGCTGCCATGCCTGTGCCTCCCTCGATAGCAGGGCGGGCCCGGACGCTCCACGCGCCCGGGCCCGCCGCCGGCTGGAAAGTCCGCGTCAGTGCGCCGCGGCCTCCCAGTTCGGGCCGACGCCGACGGAGACGTCGAGCGGGGCGCGCAGCGGGTAGGCGCCCGCCATCTGCTCGCGGACGACGGCCTCGACCTGCTCGCGCTCGCCCGGTGCCAGTTCCAGCACGATTTCGTCGTGCACCTGGAGCAGCATCCGGGAGGTGAGGCCGGCCGCGCGCAGCGCCTCGTCCACCCGGAGCATGGCGATCTTGACGATGTCGGCGGCCGAGCCCTGGATCGGGGCGTTGAGGGCCATCCGCTCGGCCATCTCGCGGCGCTGGCGGTTGTCGCTGTTGAGGTCCGGCAGGTAGCGGCGGCGGCCGAGCAGCGTCTCGGTGTAGCCCGTCGCCCGGGCCTCGTCGACGACCCGGCGCAGGTAGTCGCGCACGCCGCCGAAGCGTTCGAAGTAGGTGTCCATCAGGCCCTGGGCCTCGGCCGGCTTGATGCCGAGCTGCTGCGAGAGCCCGTACGCGGACAGGCCGTACGCCAGGCCGTAGGACATGGCCTTGATCTTGCGGCGCATCTCGGCGTCGACGTCGGCGCGCGGCACCTCGAAGACCTGGGAGGCGACGGTGTTGTGGAGGTCCTCGCCGGAGGCGAAGGCCTCGATCAGGGCCTCGTCCTCGGAGAGGTGCGCCATGATGCGCAGCTCGATCTGCGAGTAGTCGGCGGTGAGCAGCGACTCGTAGCCCTCGCCGACGACGAAGGCGCGGCGGATCGCCCGGCCTTCCTCGGTGCGGACCGGGATGTTCTGCAGGTTCGGGTCCTGCGAGGAGAGCCGGCCGGTGGCGGCGACCATCTGGTTGAAGGTGGTGTGGATCCGGCCCTTGGGCGAGACGGTCTTGAGCAGGCCCTCGACGGTGGTGCGCAGCTTGGCCTGGTCGCGGTGGCGCAGCAGGATGACCGGCAGTTCGTTGTCGGTCTGGGTGGCGAGCCAGGTGAGCGCGTCGGCGTCGGTGGTGTAGCCGGTCTTGATCTTCTTGGTCTTGGGGAGGGCGAGTTCGCCGAAGAGGATCTCCTGGAGCTGCTTGGGCGAGCCGAGGTTGAACTCGTGCCCGGCGGCGGCGTGGGCCTCTTCGACGACGCGCTGGATCTCGGCGGCGAACTGGGCCTCCAGGCCGGTGAGCCATTCGCGGTCGGCGGCGATGCCGTAGCGCTCCATCCGGGCCAGCAGGGCGGCGATGGGCAGTTCCATGTCGTGCAGCAGCCCGGCGGCGCCGACCTCGGCGAGGCGGGTGTCGAAGAGCGCGGCGAGGTCGAGTACGGCGCGGGCCTGGAGCATCAGCGACCGGGCGGCGGCGGTTTCGTCCTCCTCCGGTGCGTCGAAGGCGAGTTGGCCGGTCTCGGTGGCGGGGGCCGGGGTGAGCGAGCGGGCCAGGTACTCCTCGGCGAGCACCTCCAGGGTGAAGGTGCGGCGGCCGGGCTTCTCCAGGTAGGCGGCGAGGGCGGTGTCGGCGACGACGCCCTGGATCGTCCAGCCGCGTTCGGCGAAGGCGCGCATGACCTGCTTGGCGATGTGCAGGGCCTTGGGGGCGCCGGCGTCGGCGAGCCAGTCGGCGAAGGCGCGCTCGTCCTCCTCGGCGAGCAGCGCCGGGTCGAACCAGGCGGCGGACTCCCCCGCGGCGAGGGCGACTTCGGTGACCTCGCCGGCGCCGAGGGACCACTGGTAGACGGCGGCGAGCGCGACGGTGGTCTTGCCGTCGGAGGCGTGTTCGGCGAGCCAGGCGGCCAGGGTGCCCGGGTCGGTGAGGAGTTCGCCGTCGACCTCGACGCCGGGGGCGAGTTCGGCTTCGGCGGCGGCCTCGCCGGCGGACGGGTCGATGTTGTGGACGCGGTCGCGGAAGTTGGCGTTGCGGAACTCCAGCGAGTCCATCAGGGTGGCGACGGCGTCCTTGTCGAAGGGCTTGCGGTCCAGGTCGGCGACGCCGAGCGGGAGTTCGACGTCGCGGACGAGCTCGGTGAGCACCCGGTTGCGCTTGACGGAGTCGAGGTTGTCGCGCAGCTTCTCGCCGATCTTGCCCTTGACCTCGTCGGCGCGGGAGACGAGTTCCTCGAAGGAGCCGAACTGGTTGACCCACTTGGCGGCCGTCTTCTCGCCGACGCCGGGGATGCCGGGCAGGTTGTCGGACGGGTCGCCGCGCAGCGCGGCGAGGTCCGGGTACTGGCGCGGGGTGACGCCGTACTTCTCGGCGACCTTCTCCGGGGTGAAGCGGGTGAGCTCGGAGACGCCCTTGGTCGGGTAGAGCACGGTGACGTGGTCGGTGACCAGCTGGAGCGAGTCGCGGTCGCCGGTGACGATGTCGACGTCGTAGCCGGCCGCCTCGGCGGCGGTGGCCAGGGTGGCGATGATGTCGTCGGCCTCGAAGCCCTCGACCGTCAGCCGGGGGATGTGCATGGCGTCGAGCAGTTCGCCGATCAGGCCGATCTGGCTGCGGAACTCGTCCGGCGTCTTGGCCCGGTTGGCCTTGTAGTCGGGGAACTCGACGGAGCGGAAGGTCTGCCGGGAGAGGTCGAAGGCGACGGCGAGGTGGGTGGGCTGCTCGTCCCGGACGGTGTTGGCGAGCATCGAGGCGAAGCCGTAGACCGCGTTGGTGGGCTGGCCGGTGGAGGTGTTGAAGTTCTCCACGGGCAGGGCGTAGAAGGCCCGGTAGGCCATCGAGTGCCCGTCGAGCAGCATCAGCCGGGGCCGCGGGCCGGCCCCGCCGCCACCCGTCGCGCCCTTGTCCGTACTCTGCGTAGCCACGTCAACGTCCGTTCCTGCCGATTCCACTACCGGCCACCGATCCTATGGCCCGGCACCGACAAAAAGGACGCCGCGCCGGTCCGGCGGGAGCTGTTACCTACGAGTAGGACGGTCGTACGATCACAGGCGGCAGATCCCCCGGAGCGTCGCCCGGCGCGCTCCGGCGTCCCCCCAGCGGCAGGAGTTCCCCCATGACCGACGCGGCCCCCGGCACCTCCCACGACAGCACTCCCGTCCTGAACGTCCCGCAGGACGTGCTGGACCACTTCGCCAAGCTCGGCGTGAACCCGGAGACCTTCTCCGGCGGCCACCTCGGCGAGAAGCTCGGCATCCGGATCGTCGAGGCGTCCGGCGACCGCGTGGTCGGCACCATGCCGGTGGAGGGCAACCAGCAGCCGTACGGGCTGCTGCACGGCGGGGCGTCGGCCGCGCTGGCCGAGACGCTGGGCTCGATCGGGGCGATGCTGCACGCCGGCCCCGGCCGGTACGCGGTGGGCGTGGACCTCAACGCCACCCATCACCGTTCGGCCACCTCCGGGCTGGTGACCGGGGTGGCGACGGCCGTGTTCAAGGGCCGCACCGCCGCCACCTACGAGATCGCGATCACCGACGACACCGGCCGGCGGGTCACCAGCTGCCGGCTGACCTGCATGCTGCGCGACCTCTGACCGCACCCGGAAGCATTCCTTCCGACAACGTCCTTACGGTGTCCGCGAGTTCACTCGGGACAACATCAAGTCCCTTTTCCGCCCCCTTGTTTGACCTTCCGCCGGCCTGGGCAGGCGTTGGTCTGGACAAGGGGGCGTCCGCATGTCCGGGGGCGGTCGGCGCGCATCCCGCGCCTGTAACGCTGCGTAACAAGTAGGAAATCCGATCAATTGCCGGTTCCGAGGCCTTCAGGCGCCCCGGGACCACCTCGCCGCGCCCGCCTTGTCCGCAATCCGGACGCTCAGGGTCGAAACCAGAGCACCGGACGCAAGTGTCCGATAATCGGCACTGCCAGCTGCAACCCCCATTTCTGGGCCTTACATCGCGCCATCAGCGGCTAAACGCCCGCCATCGCGGGATCGATCGGACCGGAACGACCACATGGTGAGACAAGTACTCTGTGTGCTCATAACAAGAGAATCACAGCCTGCGCCCAGCACTGCCCGAGCCGCCCAACGGCATCTAGAGTCACGGCCAGTCACCGCGCCATTCGATTGGGCCAGGCCCTCCGCGCACTCCGGCTCCCGCCACTCAGGCGCGGGCGCCTCCTGAACCGAAGGGGACCCTCGTGCGTCACCGTTCAGCAGTTGTCGTGAGCATTGCCGTGATCGGCGCCCTCAGCCTCAGCGCCTGCGGCTCCCGCGGAGAGAAGAAGGGCGGCGACGGCGACAAGGCCGACTCGTCCGCCACCACCGTCGTCATCGGCGTCGACGCCCCGCTCACCGGCGACCTCTCCGCCCTCGGCCTCGGCATCCGCAACTCCGTCGACCTCGCGATCAAGAAGGCCAACGAGACCAACGAGGTCCCCGGCGTCAAGTTCGAGATCAAGGCCCTCGACGACACCGGCAAGCCCGCCCCCGGCCAGCAGAACGCCACCCAGCTGGTCGGCGACTCCAAGGTCCTCGGCGTCGTCGGCCCGCTCAACTCCAGTGTGGCGCAGTCGATGCAGCAGATCTTCGACGACGCCAGCCTGGTCGAGGTCTCCCCCGCCAACACCGGCGTCGCCCTCAGCCAGGGCGAGAAGTGGGCCAGCGGCGAGAAGAAGCGCCCGTTCAACTCCTACTTCCGCACCGCCACCACCGACGCCGTCCAGGGCCCGTTCGCCGCCCAGTTCCTCTACAACGACGCCAAGAAGACCAAGGTCTTCCTGATCGACGACCAGAAGACCTACGGCGCGGGCCTGGCCGGCACCTTCAAGAGCGAGTTCACCAAGCTCGGCGGCACCCTGGTCGGCGAGGAGCACGTCAACCCCGACGACCGCGACTTCGCCGCCATCGTCACCAAGGTCCGCAGCTCCGGCGCCGAAGCCGTCTACTACGGCGGCGAGTACCCCGCGGCCGGCCCGCTCTCCCTCCAGCTCAAGGAGGCCGGCGTCAACCTCCCGCTGATGGGCGGCGACGGCATCCAGAGCGGCGACTTCATCAAGCTCAACCCCAAGAGCCAGGGCGACTACGCCACCGCCGTCGGCCTGCCCGTCGAGAGCCTCGACACCGCCAAGAAGTTCATCGCCGACTACAAGACCGCCGGCTACAAGGACGCCTACGAGACCTACGGCGGCTACTCCTACGACAGCGCCTGGGCCATCATCCAGGGCGTCAAGGCCGCGAAGGCCAGTGGCAAGACCCTGGACCGCAAGGCCGTCCGCGACGCCGTCCAGAAGGTCACCTTCGCCGGCGTCACCGGCACCGTCTCCTTCGACGAGTTCGGCGACACCACCAACAAGCAGCTCACCGTCTACACCGTCAAGGACGGCAAGTGGGCCGTGGAGAAGTCCGGCACCTTCAAGGGCTGACGACCGGCACCCGAGGCGCCGAAGCGCCGACGCGTCCGCACCACCGACGCACCGGCTCCCACGACTGACGCCTCGTCACCGACAGCACCACCAGCGCCACTTCACCACCACCGCGCGCGGGGGCGCCACGAGTGCCCCCGCGCGCACCCACATCCACCACCCAAGCGGACACCCCCGAACGCACTACGGAGGCCCAGCGGTGCACGACCTACCGCAGCAGCTGGCCAACGGCCTGATCCTCGGCGCCCTCTACGGGCTCGTCGCGATCGGCTACACGATGGTCTACGGCATCGTCCAGCTCATCAACTTCGCCCACGGCGAGATCGTCATGGTCGGCGGCTTCGGCGCCCTGACCGCCTACCTCGCCCTCCCCGGCGGCACCACCCTGTGGCTGGCCCTGCCGCTCATGCTGATCGCCGGCATCCTGGTCTCCACCCTCACCGCCGTCGCCGCCGAGCGCTTCGCCTACCGCCCCCTGCGCAACGCCCCACGGCTCGCCCCGCTGATCACCGCGATCGGGCTGTCCATCTTCCTCCAGCAACTCGTCTTCTCCTTCTACCCGGACGCCAAGAAGGCCCGGGTCTTCCCCAAGCTCCCCGGCGACCCGTTCAGCCTCGGCTCCGTCACCATCCAGCGCAGCGACCTCTTCCTGATCATCGCCGCCCCGCTGTGCATGCTCGCCCTCGGCTGGTTCGTCACCCGCACCCGCTCCGGGCGCGCCATGCAGGCCACCAGCCAGGACCCGGACACCGCCAAGCTGATGGGCATCGACACCGACCGCATCATCGTCATGGCCTTCGCCATCGGCGCCGCGTTCGCCGCCGTCGCCGCCGTCGCGTACGGGCTGCGCAGCGGCCAGGTCGACTTCCGGATGGGCTTCATCCTCGGCCTCAAGGCCTTCACCGCCGCCGTCCTCGGCGGCATCGGCAACATCTACGGCGCCATGCTCGGCGGCCTCGCCCTCGGCCTCGCCGAAGCCCTCGCCACCGGATACATCCAGCACCTGCCCGGCATGCACCTCTTCGGGGGCGGCGCCTGGAAGGACGTCTGGGCCTTCGTTCTCCTCATCCTCGTGCTCCTGATCCGGCCCCAGGGGCTGCTCGGCGAGCGCGTCGCGGACAGGGCGTGACCACCATGACCACCACCCACACCGAGGCGACCCCGGTCGTCCCGCTGCCGGCCCGCGCCGCCGCGGCCGTCACCGCACTCGGCGCCCTCGCCACCGCCGCCTCCGCCGCCATGTCCTGGACCTGGACCGCCGAGTTCCCCGGCGACCTCACGTACTACGGCTCCCCGGCCGGCCTCCAGTGGCTCGCCCTCGCCGCCGGCCTGCTCACCCTCGTCCTGCTGCTCGGCGGCCAGGGCGTCCCCGGACTGCGCTGGGCCGCCCCCGCCCGCAGCAACAACGCCGTCCTGTACGCCGCCACCGGCTCCCTCGCCGTCGCCGTCTACGCCGTCGCCGCGATCTCCTCCGAGCTCGGCGGCCTCGCCAACCTCGAACCCGGCGGCTGGGTGCTCGCCGCGGGCGGCCTGCTCTCCGTCCTCGGCGCCCTCGGCCTGCCGCTCGACCGCCGCACCGCCGTCCCGCTGCGGATCCTCGACAAGCGCCTCTTCCTGCTCGTCCCGGCCGCCCCCGTCGCCTGGTTCGGCGCCCACGCCATCCCCTCGGACAAGCCGGTGGCCCCGGTCATGACCGCCCTCGCCGGAGGCCTCGTCATCGCGGCCGGCGCGGTCCTGCTGCTCCAGCTCGGCCACCTCGCCAACAGCGGGCTGCGGCTGGGCCGGACCGACCGGCCGCTGGCCCCGCCGCGCGCGCTCCCCTCCTGGATCGAGGTGCTGCTGATCGTCCTCGCCTTCGGGCTCGGACTGTTCGCGATCACCTTCGGCATCGACACCGAGTACGGCGAACTCTTCACCGGCTACCTGCTGTTCGTCGCCCTCGCCGTCCCCGCCCTCACCAGGTCCGGTCTGATCGCCCGGCTGCGCGCGCTGACCATCAAGCACCGCCCGGTCACCACCGGCGCCGCCTTCGCCGCCGCCGCCGGCTTCCCGTTCACCCAGACCAGCGACCAGTACACCTCGGTCGCCACCAACATCCTGATCTTCGCCACCGTCGCGCTCGGCCTGAACATCGTCGTCGGCCTGGCCGGCCTGCTCGACCTCGGGTACGTCGCCTTCCTCGGCGTCGGCGCCTACGCCGCCGCCCTGGTCTCCGGCTCCCCCGCCTCGCCCATCCACGTCCAGTTCCCGTTCTGGGCCGCGATGCTCACCGGCGCCGTCGTCTCCATGGTCTTCGGCGTCCTGATCGGCGCCCCCACCCTGCGGCTGCGCGGCGACTACCTCGCCATCGTCACCCTCGGGTTCGGCGAGATCTTCCGCATCACCATGCTCAACCTCAACGGCACCACCGGCCCCAAGGTCACCAACGGCTCCAACGGCATCCCGCGCATCCCGGACCTGGAGATCCTCGGCCTCGACCTCGGCAAGCCGCACACCGTGCTCGGCGTCGAACTCGGCCGCTTCTCCAACTACTACCTGCTGATGCTGCTGGTCACCGCCCTCGTCGTGCTGATCTTCGCCCGGGTCGGCAACTCCCGCATCGGCCGCGCCTGGGTCGCCATCCGCGAGGACGAGACCGCCGCCGAGGCCATGGGCATCAACGGCTTCCGGCTCAAGCTGCTCGCCTTCGCCCTCGGCGCCCTGCTGGCCGGCCTGGCCGGCACCGTCCAGGCCCACGTCAGCTACACCGTCACCCCCGACCAGTACACCTTCGCCGAGGCCCTCCCGCCGAACTCCGCCTTCCTGCTCGCCGCGGTCATCCTCGGCGGCATGGGCACCATCAGCGGCCCGCTGGCCGGCGCCACCCTGCTGTTCCTCATCCCGAAGAAACTCGAGTTCCTCGCCGACTACCAGCTCCTCGCCTTCGGCGCCGCCCTCATCGTGCTGATGCGGGTCCGCCCCGAGGGCCTCATCCCCAACCGGCGCCGGCAGCTGGAGTTCCACGAGGCCGACCTTCCGGCCCAGGCCGCCGGCGAGCCGACCGCACTCACCAAGGCAGGGGCGTGACCGACCCGATGACCACCACCGCCGCACCCCTGCTCGAAGTCACCGGCGTCACCATGCGCTTCGGCGGCCTCACCGCGGTCAACGACGTCTCCCTGACCGTCGGCGACGGCGAGATCATCGGTCTCATCGGCCCCAACGGCGCCGGCAAGACCACCTTCTTCAACTGCCTCACCGGCCTCTACGTCCCCACCGAGGGCGCCGTCCGCTTCCGCGACACCCTGCTGCCGCCCAAGCCCCACCTGGTCACCCAGGCCGGCATCGCCCGCACCTTCCAGAACATCCGGCTGTTCGCCAACATGACCGTCCTGGAGAACGTCCTGGTCGGCCGGCACACCCGCACCAAGGAGGGCATCTTCTCCGCCGTCCTGCGCGGCCCCGGCTACCACCGCGCCGAGGCCGAGAGCCGCGAGAAGGCCATGGAACTCCTGGAGTTCACCGGCCTCGCCCAGAAGGCCGACCACCTCGCCCGCAACCTCCCGTACGGCGAGCAGCGCAAGCTGGAGATCGCCCGCGCCCTGGCCTCCGAGCCCGGCCTGCTGCTGCTCGACGAACCCACCGCGGGCATGAACCCCCAGGAGACCCGGGCCGCCGAGGAGCTCGTCTTCGCGATCCGCGACAAGGGGATCTCCATCCTCGTCATCGAGCACGACATGCGCTTCATCTTCAACCTCTGCGACCGCACCGCCGTGCTCGTCCAGGGCCAGAAGATCGTCGAGGGCGACCGCGAGACCGTCCAGAACGACGAACGCGTCATTACCGCCTACCTGGGCGCACCGCTCGAAGGCACCACCCCGGCCGCAACGGAGTCCGACCAGTGACCGCACTTCTCGAAGTTCAGGACCTCCGCGTCGCCTACGGCAAGATCGAGGCCGTCAAGGGCATCAGCTTCAGCGTCGAGCAGGGCGAGGTCACCACCCTCATCGGCACCAACGGCGCCGGCAAGACCACCACCCTGCGCACCCTGTCCGGCCTGCTCAAGCCCACCGCCGGACGGATCACCTTCGACGGCCGCGACCTCTCGACCGTCCCCGCCCACAAGATCGTCGCGCTCGGCCTCGCCCACTCCCCCGAGGGCCGGCACATCTTCCCCCGGATGACCATCGAGGAGAACCTCCTCCTCGGCGCCTTCCTGCGCACCGACCCGGCCGGCATCGCCGCGGACGTCGAACGGGCCTACGGCCTGTTCCCGATCCTCGGCGAACGCCGGCGCCAGGCCGCCGGGACGCTCTCCGGCGGCGAGCAGCAGATGCTCGCGATGGGGCGGGCGCTGATGTCCCAGCCCAAGCTGCTCATGCTGGACGAGCCCTCGATGGGGCTCTCCCCGCTGATGATGCAGAAGATCATGTCCACCATCGTGGAGCTGAAGGCGTCCGGGACGACCATCCTCCTGGTCGAGCAGAACGCCCAGGCGGCCCTCTCCCTCTCCGACCGCGGCTACGTCATGGAGACCGGCCGCGTGGTTCTGTCCGGGACGGGAGCCGACCTCCTGCACGACGAGTCGGTGCGCAAGGCCTACCTCGGCGAGGACTGAGCCACAGCACGCGAAGGGCCCGGCAGAAACGTTCTGCCGGGCCCTTCGCGTGCACGCCCTACTCGGGCTTGGCCTCGTCCGCCTTCTTGCGGTCCTGGGCCTCGCCCTCCTCGATGACCGCCTCGGCCACCGCCGCCATCGTCATCCGGCGGTCCATCGACGTCTTCTGGATCCACCGGAACGCGGCCGGCTCGTTCAGCCCGAACTTGGTCTGCAGCACGCCCTTCGCCCGGTCCACCAGCTTCCGGGTCTCCAACCGCTGGCTGAGATCCCCGATCTCCTTCTCCAGCGCCCGCATCTCCGCGTACCGGGACACCGCCATCTCGATCGCCGGCACCAGGTCCGACTTCGAGAACGGCTTGACGATGTACGCCATCGCCCCGGCGTCGCGCGCCCGGTCCACCAGCTCCCGCTGCGAGAACGCCGTCAGCATCAGCACGGGGGCCAGGTGCTTGTCGTGGATCTGCTCGGCCGCCGACAGCCCGTCGAGGACCGGCATCTTCACGTCGAAGATCGCCAGATCCGGCTTCAGCTCCTCCACGAGCCGCACCGCCGTCTCGCCGTCACCGGCCTCACCGACGACGGTGTACCCCTCCTCCTCCAGCATCTCCTTCAGATCGAGACGGATCAGCGCCTCGTCCTCGGCGATCACGATCCGGGTGATCTGGGGCGTATCGGTCTCAAGCGGCTGCGCCTGCTCGTCGGCGGTGCTCACGGGGCTCCTAGTTCCGGCGGGGTACTGCATGCACGAGGGTACCTAGCTGCGCCCGACGGTGCTCACAGGGTATCCTTCACGGGCGCGAACCAGCCGGGTTGGTGGAAGGGCAGACACGATCGCCTCAAAAGCGATTGCCTGAAAGGGCGTGTGGGTTCGAATCCCACACTCGGCACCAGATTTTTCCTTATATTCCCAGACTTCGGGAAGTTCACCTTATCCAGTGGACCTCACTCGAAGCGCCCATCGTTCGGCTTGACGCGTCTCATTCTGTCGCACATGACCACTCTTTCTGTGCGCGAACAGGCCGTCCACCTCCTCCGCCGGGGCGTCAGCAATGCCGAGGTGGCCCGCCGCCTTCGTGTCCCGACGGGCACGATCTCCTGGTGGAAGCATCAGGACCTTGCCAAACGAAACGAGCTCCCGGGCCGTAAGCGCTCTGCGTGCAGGCACTGCTACGGCGACGAGCTGAACCGCCCCGCCTACTCCTACCTTCTCGGCCTGTATCTCGGTGACGGCCACATCCTGCTGCCCAACGAGTACCGCAGGACCCAGAGCCTGCAGATCACCTGCGACGACAAGTGGCCGGGAGTCATGGACTCCGTCGAACAGGCCATGCGCCAGGTCCTCCCCAACAACAAACCTTGCCGGGTGCGGCGCACCGGCTGCCATGACATCAAGATCTATTCGAACCACCTGACCTGCCATTTCCCCCAGCACGGCCCCGGCAAGAAGCACGAGCGCACCATAGCCCTGGAACCCTGGCAGCAGGAGATCGTCGACGCCCACCCCTGGGAGTTCCTGCGCGGCCTGATCCACTCCGACGGCTGCCGCATCACCAACTGGGCGACCCGCACGGTCGGTGGCGTCACGAAGCGCTACGAGTACCCGCGCTACTTCTTCACCAACACCTCGACCGACATCATCGGCCTGTTCACCGCCGCCCTCGACGCCGTCGGCGTCCGGTGGAAGGCATCGGTCCCCCGCCCGACCGGCCAGGTCAACATCTCCGTCGCCCGCAAGGAGTCCGTCGCCCTCATGGACGCCCACATCGGCCCCAAGTACTGACGGCGGCGCGGCCCCGGACGGGCCGCGCCGCCGAGCAGTGGCCGCTCAGACGTCCAGCGTCCCCACGTGGTGGACGCGGACGAGGTTGGTGGAGCCGGCCAGGCCGGGCGGGGAG
The DNA here is from genome assembly GCF_040636595.1 of Kitasatospora sp. NPDC036755. Classification (NCBI taxonomy): domain Bacteria; kingdom Bacillati; phylum Actinomycetota; class Actinomycetes; order Kitasatosporales; family Streptomycetaceae; genus Kitasatospora; species Kitasatospora sp. NPDC036755. The sequence goes on along the minus strand of NZ_JBEZUT010000023.1, from coordinate 25,798 downwards.
CCCGCCGTGATGACGACGATGTCGCCCTTCTGGCAGCGGCCGAGCGAGAGCAGGGCCGCATCGACCTGTTCGACCATCTGGTCCGTCGTCGGCGCGAACGGGCCGAGGAAGGTCTCCACGCCCCAGGTGAGGGCGAGTTGGGAGCGCACGGCCGGCTCGTAGGTGAAGGCGAGTACGGGGATGGGCGAGCGGTAGCGGGTGAGCCGGCGGGCGGTGTCGCCGGACTGGGTGAACGCGATCAGGTACTTGGCGTGCAGGAAGTCGCCGATCTCGGCGGCCGCGCGGGCGACGGCGCCGCCCTGGGTCCGCGGCTTGCTGCCGGTGGTCAGCGGAGGCAGCCCGGCCGCCAGGATGTCGGTCTCGGCGGCCTCCACGATCCGGGCCATGGTCTTGACCGTCTCGACCGGGTACTTGCCGACGGAGGTCTCCCCGGAGAGCATCACCGCGTCCGTCCCGTCGAGGACGGCGTTGGCGACGTCGGAGGCCTCGGCGCGGGTCGGCCGGGAGGTGTTGATCATCGAGTCGAGCATCTGGGTCGCCACGATGACCGGCTTGGCGTTGCGGCGGGCGAGCTTGATGGCGCGCTTCTGGACCAGCGGGACCTGTTCGAGGGGCATCTCCACGCCCAGGTCGCCGCGGGCCACCATGATCCCGTCGAAGGCGTCGACGACGGACTCCAGGTTCTCCACCGCCTGCGGCTTCTCGATCTTGGCGATGACGGGGACGCGGCGCCCCTCCTCCGCCATGATCCGGTGGACGTCCTCGGCGTCCCGCCCGCTGCGGACGAAGGAGAGCGCGACGAGGTCGGCTCCGGTCCGCAGCGCCCACCGCAGGTCGGCGACGTCCTTGTCGCTGAGCGCGGGGACGGAGACGGCGACACCGGGGAGGTTGAGGCCCTTGTGGTCGGAGACCAGGCCGCCCTCGATGACCAGGCACCGCACGTGCGGCCCGTCGACGGCGACGACCTCCAGGGTGACCCGGCCGTCGTCGACGAGGATGCGCTCGCCGCGGCCGACGTCCCCGGCGAGGCCCGAGTAGGTGGTTCCGCAGCGGTCCTTGTCCCCCACGACGCCCTTGTCGGTGGAGATGGTGAACTCGTCGCCGCGTTCGAGGAGTACGGGGCCGTGGGCGAAGGTGTCGAGCCGGATCTTCGGGCCTTGAAGGTCGGCGAGGACGCCGACGCTGCGGCCGGTCTCGTCGGCGGCCTTGCGGACGCGGCGGTAGCGTTCCTCGTGCTCGGCGTGCGTTCCGTGGCTGAGGTTCAGTCGGGCGATGTCCATCCCGGCGTCGACCAGGGATTTGATCTGGTCGTACGAGTCGGTGGCGGGCCCGAGGGTACAGACGATTTTTGCTCGGCGCATAGTGCTGAGACTAGGCATTACCGACGCGTAACCACGACGCGGGTCCGGACTGCGGGATGACCGTTTCTGTAAGGCGAGTTGAACAATCTGACACATCCTCGGACGGCCGCGTGAACACCCCCCGGCGCGCGCCTCCCGAACCCGCGTCGCGCCCCGCCGCACACCTCCCGTGCCGCCCGTCGATGCGATTCCGTGAAGGGGTGTTCACCCGTGGTTCACCGCCGCTTCCGCCCCCGCTCCCCACCCGGCGGGACGCTCGTCACCCCCGGGTGGATGCCGGGGCGCCCCGGGCGACCACCCGGACGAAGTAGCGGACGAGGGGGAGGCGTTCGGCATGCGACGCGCACTGGGGGTGGTTGCGGCCCTGGCCCTGTTGGGCGGGGTCGCCTTCGCGCTGATCCCCGACGACAAGAAGAAGGACGACACCGCGGCGGTCACCGTCACCGGACTGATCGGCTCGGAGAAGCGCGCCTTCTTCGAGGACGAGGCGGTCAAGGCGGAGTTGGCGAAGAAGGGCCTGGTGGTCCGCGCGGACTCCACCGGTTCCTGGACGATGAGCGACCAGGCGGCCAAGACCCCGGGGCTGGACTTCGCCTTCCCGGCCAGTTCGGCGCCGGCACGGGAGATCCAGCGCATCTGGAAGCTGCAGGACTCCCCGCTGGTGCCGTTCTACTCACCGCTGGTGATCGTGGCCCACGAGCCGGTGGCCAACGTCCTGAGGGACAACAAACTGGCCGATCTGGACCCAGTCACCGGCGTCTGGACGTTCCGGATGGACGAGTACGTCAACGCCCTGAAGGGCAACCGCCGGTGGGAGGAGCTGTCCGGCGCCGCCACCCACCCGGAGCTGTCCGGCCAGCTGTTCGTGACCACCACCGACCCGGAGAGCTCGTCCTCCGGCGCGATGTACCTCGCGCTGCTCTCCTACATCGTCAACGGCCACCAGGTGGTGTCGGACGAAGCCGGTGTCGCCAACGTCAAGGACGTCCTGCACAAGGCGAACGCCCTGCAGGGCATCCAGAAGAGCAGCAGCGACGAACCGTTCCGGGACTTCGGCGCGGGCATCGGCAGCCCGCTGATCTTCGCGTACGAGTCGCAGGCCGCCGCCCTGCCGCTCCAGGGCAAGCCCACCGGGGACATGGTGGTGATGTACCCGGACACCACGGTCTACTCGGACCACACCGTCGTGGCCCACACCGACAACGGCCGCACGCTCGCCGACGTCCTCCAGAACGACGACGTGCTGCGCGGCCTGGAGGCCAAGTACGGGCTCCGGCCGCAGGCCAAGCCGGAGGCCTTCGCGAACCTGATGCGGGAGAAGAAGCCGACTTTCGCACCCGATCTGACCGCCGCCAGGATCAAGCAGGCGACGTTGCCCTCGCTGGACAACCTGCGCGAGCTGACCGCCGCGGCGAAGGGGACCAAGTGACCATCCCGATGAAGCGCCGCGGCCTGCTCGCCGCCGCGCTGGCCGCCGTGCTCGCCGCGGCGAGCGCCTGCACCTCCGCCGGAGGGAAGCCCGTACCCGACCCCGACGGCTCGCCCGCCGCGACCGCCAAGCCGGGTGTGCTGCGCGTCCTGGCCGGCAGCGAACTCCAGGACCTGGCACCGGTGTTGGAGGAGGCCAAGAAGGCCACCGGGGTGACCGTGCAGTTCTCCTGGACGGGCACCCTGGACGGCGCGGACGCCGTCTCCTCGGGGCGGGCCGACGGCAAGTACGACGCCGTGTGGTTCCCGTCCAACCAGTACCTGCGGCTCGATCCGACCGGCAAGTCCAAACTGGTCTCCGAGACCCCGGTGATGGTCTCGCCGGTGGCGATCGGGGTGCGCTCCTCGGCGCTCGGCGACCTCGGTTGGGGCGACGGCTCCAAGGTCACCTGGGCGCAGGTCGGCGAGGCGGCCTCGGCCGGCAAGCTGCCGTACGGGATGGCCGACCCGTCCCGCTCCAACTCGGGCTTCTCCACCCTCGTCGCGGTCGCCTCGGCCTTCTCCGGCGCCGGCGCGGCGCTGACCGACGCGGACGTGCAGAAGGCCAACCCGCAGCTGAAGCAGTTCTTCAAGGGCCAGAAGCTGACCTCCGGCTCCTCCGGCTGGCTGGCGCAGGCCTACGGCCGGGCCGAGTCGGGCACGGTGAGCGCGCTGGTGAACTACGAGTCGGTGCTGCTGTCGTTGAACAGGACGCTGTCGCCGGCCCAGCAGCTGACCGTGGTGCGGCCGGTGGACGGCGTGGTGTCTGCGGACTACCCGCTCTCGCTGATGGCCTCCGCCGCGCAGGAGCAGCGCGACTCCTTCCAGCGGCTGACCGCGTACCTGCTCAAGGAGGACGTGCAGAAGCGCATCTCCGAGACGACGCTGCGCCGCCCGGTGACGGCCGGCGCGGCCCCGGCCGCCGGGCTGCCCACGGACCGCCGCAGGGAGCTGCCGTTCCCGGGCACCCGGGCGGTCGCGGACGGCCTGCTGGCCGCGTACCAGAACGAGCTGCGCCGCCCGTCCCGGACGGTGTACGTGCTGGACACCTCGGGCTCGATGGAGGGCCCCCGGATCGCCGCGCTGAAGAGCGCGCTGGGCCGGCTGACCGGGGCGGACGACACCCGCGGGGTGCGCCGCTTCCGGGACCGCGAGGAGATCACGCTGCTCTCCTTCGCCTCCGAGGTGAAGTGGACCAGGACCCACGTGGTGCCGGCCACCGGCGGCCAGCCGGGCCCGCAGGCGGAGTTGGCGAAGATCGACGCGGACGTGCAGTCGCTGGCCGCCTCGGGCGGGACGGCGGTGTACTCCTCCCTGGAGGAGGCGTACCGGGTGATCGAGCGCCAGCAGGCCGCGGCCGCCGACGACCGGTTCACGTCGATCGTGCTGATGACCGACGGGGAGAGCAACGCCGGGGCGACGGACGGCGACTTCAAGCGCTTCCACGACGCCCTGCCGGCCGGGGAGAAGGCGATCCCGGTGTTCCCGATCAAGTTCGGGGAGGCGGCGGTGGGCCAGCTCCAGGGGATCGCGGACCTGAGCGGCGGCAAGCTGTTCGACGGGACGGGCTCGCTGGACGGGGTGTTCGAGGAGATCCGTGGCTACCAGTGACGGGTTCGGCCGCCGGGCCCTGCGCTACCTGGAGTCGGCGCGGAACCTGGTCGGCTGCGCGGGCGGCGCGGTCGGCCTGGGGCTGCACTTCGCCGGGCTGGGCGGGGTCTGGTGGCCGGGGGTCGTGGCCGGGCTGTACGGGGTGGGCGCGCTGCTGACGCCCGGCCCGCGGCCCGGCCCGGGCGCGGGCAGCGGCAGCGGCACGGGTCCGGAAGTCGAAGCGGGTAGGCCCCCGGGTACGGCCGGGGCGCCGACCGCGCTCCCGACCGGCTACCCCACCGGCTCCGGAACGCACGAACCGGAGCCCGTCCCCGTCCCGACCCCACCCCCCGCGCCCGACCCGGAGCTGGTGGCGCTGGCCGCCTATCTGGACACCGTGCCGCTGCCTCCCTCGGCCGGGGTGGAGGGTCTGCTGACGGCCCTGCACGCGGCCGGGCCGGGCCCGGTGGCGGAGCGGATCGTCCGGGACCGGCTGCCCGTCGCGGTGGCCGGTTACCTGCGGGCGCGGACCTGGCAGCCGTGGGCGGGGCCGGACGACCCGGACCCGGCGGTCCGGCTGGGCCGCGAGGTCGAGCGGCTGGTGGCCGAGCTGTCCTGACCGGCGGCGGAACGGCCCGCCCTACCACTCCGCACTCCCCCGTTCCCGTCACGAACGAGTCGCCAAGATCTCACCTCTTGGACAGGTCCGGGGGCTATTCAGCACCCCGGCCCGCACGGCACACTTCTACGCGCGTCCCTCTACGCGCGTCGACGCGTGGACGCACACTTTTGCCAACGAATGCCAGTTGACGGTCCATCCGCCGTCGGTCCCACTCGGGAGAGTCGTCCATGCCCCTGAACCGCCGTGACTTCGTCACCCGGTCCGCCGCCACCGCCGCCGGCGCCGCCCTGGCCGGTGGCGCCACCCTGGCCGCCGCCCCCTCCGCCGCGGCCGCCCAGCCGGAGCCGGCGGCCGCCAAGGGCGGGCGTCAGCCGCAGCACAAGCAGGCCTTCACCGTCATGGGCACCACCGACCTGCACGGCCGGGTGCTCAACTGGGACTACTTCACCGACGCCGAGTACACCGACAAGGGCCACAACGCGGTCGGCCTCGCCAAGATCTCCACCCTGGCCAACCAGGTGCGCGAGGAGAAGGGCTGGGACCGCTGCCTGCTGATCGACTCCGGCGACACCATCCAGGGCACCCAGCTGTCCTACTACTACGCCCGGATCGAGTCGATCGACACCGAGGCCAACACGGTGCCGGACCACCCGATGGCCGTCGCCATGAACCTCATGGAGTACGACGCCGCCGCGCTCGGCAACCACGAGTTCAACTACGGCATCCCGCTCCTGAAGGCCTACCAGGACCAGCTGGAGTTCCCGCTACTGGGCGCCAACGCGCTGAACGCCAAGAACGAGAAGCCGGCCTTCAAGCCGTACGTGATCAAGGAGCTGCGGCTGGGCGGGGGCCGCCCGGTGCGGGTCGGCATCCTCGGCCTCACCAACCCGGGCATCGCGATCTGGGACAAGGCCAACGTGAGCGGCAAGATGGTCTTCCCGGGCATCGTCGAGACCGCCGCCGTCTGGGTCCCGAAGATGAAGGCCGCGGGCGCGGACGTCATCGTGGTCTCCGCCCACTCGGGCTGCGACGAGGCGACCACCTGGGGCGACCAGCTGCCCTGGGCCGAGAACGCCTCGGTCGCGCTGGCGGAGACCGTCCCGGACATCGACGCGGTGCTGGTGGGCCACGCCCACAAGGAGATCCCGCAGCGCCTGGTCGTCAACAAGAAGACCGGCCGGACGGTCGTGCTCTCCGAGCCGCTCTGCTACGGCCAGCGGCTGACCTGCTTCGACTTCGAGGTCGAGTTCGCGGCCGGCGTCTGGAAGGTCGCCTCGGTCTCGGCCCGGCTGCTGAACTCCAACACGGTGCCGGAGAACCCGGAGATCACCGACGCGATCGCCGAGCAGCACAAGAAGGTCGTCGCGTACGTCAACCAGAACATCGGCACCAGCAAGATCGCGCTGTCGATCGCCGAGGCCCCCTTCAAGGCCACCCCGATCATTGACCTGATCGGCAGGGTCCAGGCCGACGCGGTCAAGGCCGCGCTGGCCGGCGGGCAGTACGCCAACCTCCCGGTGCTGGCCCAGGCCGCCCCGTTCAACCGCACCGCGCTGATCCCGTCCGGCCAGGTCAAGCTGCGCGACGCCGCGGGCCTCTACATCTACGAGAACACCCTGGAGGCCCGCATCCTGACGGGCGCCCAGCTCAAGGACTACCTGGAGTACTCGGTCAAGTACTACAACCAGCTCGCCCCGGGCGCCCCGGTCGACAAGGACAAGCTGACCGGCGCCGAGGCCACCCCGGACTACAACTACGACTCGGTCTACGGCCTGAGCTACGACATCGACATCGCCCAGCCGAAGGGCTCGCGGATCGTCAACCTGTCCTTCCAGGGCAAGCCGATCGACCCGGCCGCCGAGTTCGTCCTCGCCGTCAACAACTACCGCGCCAACGGCGGCGGCAACTTCCCGCACGTCGCCAAGGCCAAGGTGGTCTGGGCGAACTCCGACGAGATCCGCAACACCATGATCGCCTGGGTGAAGGCCAAGGGCGTCATCGACCCCGCGGACTTCTTCACCGACTCCTGGCGCCTCGTCCGCGCCGGCCAGCCGGTCTTCTGACCCGCACCCCGCCACCGGAAGGCCGTCGCCCCGTCCGGCGACGGCCTTCCGGCCCGTCCGGGTGGAAGAATGGCGGCATGAGCGAGTCCCGGATCCCGGACCGCCACGCTCGGCTGCTGGCCTACGCGCAGAGTCTGACGCCGCCGAGCGGGTGGAAGATCGAGATCTCCGGCGACGAGATCATCGTGATGGCCGGGTCCTCGGTGATCCACCAGCGCAACCTGCTGCTGATCCGCAGGCAGTTCGAGGCCCACGAACCCGCCGGCCTGATGCCCAGCGAGAACACCGACCTCGCCTCCCCGAACGTCGGCAAGCTGCGCAACCCCGACCTGACCTACATCCCCCTCTCCGCCGTGGAAGAGGGCGGCAACCAGGTCCCCGCCGAGCAGGCGGCCATCGCCGTGGAGGTCGTCTCCCCGTCGAACCCGGAGAACGACCTGGTCGGCAAGGTCCGCGACTACCCGCTGATGGCCATCCCGCTGTAGCTGGTGATCGACCCCCGCGAGGGCGATCTGACGCTCTACTCCGAGCCGTCCGGCAGCGGCTACCACCAGCAGTGGAACGGCGAGTTCGGCGACCGCGTGCCCCTCCCGGCCCCCTTCGGCTTCGAACTCGCCACCGACGGCCTGCTCCGCTACCCGGCCTGAGACGCACGGGCCTCCCGGCGGCTGCCGCCGGGAGGCCCGTGCGTACGAAGCCCCGGTCAGAAGGGGAAGACCGCGCGCTCGTGCTGGACGGAGATCCACTTCAGGGTGGTGAAGGCCTCCACCGTGGACTCGCCGTTGAGGCGGCCGACGCCGGAGTTCTTCTCGCCGCCGAAGGGCACGCCCGGCTCGTCGGCGATGGTGCCGCCGTTGACGTGGATCATGCCGGTCTCGATCCGCTGGGCGATCCGCACGCCGCGCTCGACGTCCCCGGTGTGGACCGCGCCGCTGAGCCCGAACGGCGTGTCGTTGGCGAGCCGGACGGCCTCGTCCTCGCCGTCGAACGGCACCAGCAGCACGACCGGGCCGAAGAGTTCGGTCCGCAGGATCGGCGCGTCCTCGGCCAGGCCGGTGAGCACCGTCGGCGCCATCAGGCTGCCGACCGTGCTGCCGCGCAGCAGCGCGGTGGCACCGGCGGCGACCGCCTGGTCGACCTGGGCGGAGAGGGCGTCGGCCTGGACGGAGTTGATCAGCGGGCCGATGTGGGTGGCCGGGTCCCGCGGGTCGCCGACGGTGAGCGAGGCGACCTTGGCGACGAACTTCTCGGTGAACTCGGCCTCGACGCTCCGGTCCACCAGTACCCGGTTGGCGGCCATGCAGACCTGCCCCTGGTGGACGAAGCGGCTGAACACGGCCGCGTCGACGGCGTGGTCGACGTCGGCGTCGTCCAGCACGATCAGCGCGCTGTTGCCGCCGAGTTCCAGGACCGTGCGCTTGAAGTGCGCGGCGGCGACGGTGGCGACGTGCCGGCCGACCTTGTCCGAGCCGGTGAAGGAGATCACCTTGGGCACCGGGTGCTCCAGGAAGCTGTCGCCGACCTCGGCGATGTCGGTGACCACCACGTTCAGCAGGCCGGGCGGCAGCCCCGCCTCCTCGAAGAGCTTCGCGATCAGCCCGCCGCCGACGATCGGGGTCTCCTGGTGCGGCTTGAGGACGACGCCGTTGCCGAGCGCGAGCGCCGGGGCGACGGCCTTGAGCGCCAGGAACAGCGGGAAGTTGAAGGGGCTGATCACGCCGACCACGCCGACCGGCAGCCGGTAGAGCCGGTTCTCCCGGCCCTGGGCGGGCGAGGTCAGCAGCCGGCCCTCGGGGGCGACCGACTGGTGGAGGCAGTCCCGCAGCACGTCCTTGACCAGCGAGAGTTCGAAGCCCGCCTTCAGCGCGGTGCCGCCGAGCTCCGCCATGATCGCCCGGACGATCTCCGGCTCCCACTCCTCCAGCAGCCGCAGCGCGCGCTCGAAGACGGTCCGCCGCTGGTACGGGTTGGTGGCGGCCCACGCCTTCTGGGCGCGCGCGGCGGCGCGGTAGGCCAGGTCGACCTCGGCGACGGTGGCGACGGTGATGGTGGCGAGCTTGTCGCCGGTGTAGGGGTCGACGTCGACGATGTCCCAGGAGCCGCTGCCACTGCGCCACTCGCCGTCGATGTACTGCAGCGCCAACTCGGAGAAGTACGACATCTGATCCCTCTCATGCACCGACCTGATGAGGACTCATCGTACTGACGTATTACAGCTCTTGGCGCACCGCATGCAGCAGGTCGCGGGTCAGTTCCGGGCTCAGGCTGTCGGCGACCAGATCGTCCATCGCGTGCCGGTACTCGGCCACCTCGGCGGGCTTGTCCAGGTAGAGCGCGGTGGTGAACTGCTCCAGGTACACCACATCCGCCAACTCGGCCTCGGCGAAGCCCAGGACGGTGAAGGCGCCGCTCTCCGCGCTCAGCCCGGCGTTGCCCAGCGGCAGCACCTGGAGCCGGACGTTGGGCAGCTCGCCGAGCTCCAGCAGCCGGTCCAGCTGGCCGCGCATGAGCTCCGGACCGCCCCAGGGGCGGCGCAGCGCGGCCTCGTCCAGCACGGCGACCAGGTGCGGTGCCCGTTCGCCGGTCAGCACCGCCTGCCGTTTGAGCCGGACGTCGACGCGGCGCTCGATCTCCTCCGGTCCGCTGCCGTGGCAGCCGGCGGTGACCACGGCCCGGGCGTAGTCGGCGGTCTGGAGCAGCCCGTGGACGAACTGGACCTCGTAGCTGCGGATCTCGGCCGCGGCCTCCTCCAGGCCCAGGTAGTTCTGGAACCAGCCGGGCAGCACGTCCCCGTACTCGTGCCACCAGGAGGTGGCGTTGGCGTCGCGCAGCAGTCCGAGGACGGTGGCGCGCTCCTGTTCGGCCTCGACGCCGTACAGGGTCAGGAGGTCGGCGACGTCGCGTTCCTTGAAGCCGACCCGGCCGAGTTCCATCCGGCTGATCTTGGATTCGGAGGCCCGGATCGAGTACCCGGCCTCCTCCCGGCTGACGCCTCTGGCCTCGCGGAGTCTGCGCAGCTGGGTGCCGAGCAGCAGACGCCGTACGGTGGCGCCCCCGCCTGCCTGAGTCGTGCCCATCGAAGTCGTCCTCCGCACTCGCCCAGCCCCCCGGCCGTCGGCCGCAGTCTGCCACTTGGCACCGACGAACAACAGCCCACTGTCCGGTATCCCGCGGGGGTGGCGGACTCCGGCCGTTCGTCCGGGTCCGGAGCGTCCCGCGGAGGGGCGGCGGAGCGTCCCGCGAAGGGGCGGCGGAGCGTCCCGCGGAGGGGCGGCCGTGCGGGAACGCGACGGCGCCCGCCCTCCAACTGGTCGGGGAAGAGGGCAGGCGCCAGGAGACCGCGTTGGCCCGGCGACGCTGGCGGGGGCAGCGGGTTGAGCTCCCGGCGATGCGGCGCCGGGCGTTCGGTGGGGGCCGGTCGGACCGTCCGTCCGTCAGACCACCAGGGGGCGGTCCGTGGGCCGGATCGGGGCGGGAAGCGGGGACTTGCCGCCCAGGTACTTGTCCACCGCGGCGGCGGCCGAACGGCCCTCCGCGATGGCCCAGACGATCAGCGACTGGCCACGACCGGCGTCTCCGCAGACGTACACGCCATCGACATTGGTGGCGAACCGGCCATCACGGGCAATGTTACCGCGCGCGTCGAGGTCCGCTCCCAGCTGCTCGACCAGCCCGTTCCGCACGTCCGTCCCGGTGAAGCCCATGGCCAGGGTGACCAGCTGCGCCGGGACGGCCCGCTCGGTGCCGGGCACCGGCTCGAACCGGCCGTCCTTGAACTCCACCTCGACGAGGTGCAGTTCCTGGACGTTGCCGTCCTCGTCGCCACTGAAGTGGGTGGTGTTGACGGAGTAGATCCGCTCGCCGCCCTCCTCGTGCGCGGAGGTGACCTTGTACGTCATCGGCATGGTCGGCCAGGGCTGGTGGCCGGGCCGTTCCTCGCCGGGCCGCGGCATGATCTCCAGCTGGGTGACGGAGGCCGCCCCCTGCCGGTGCGCGGTGCCGACGCAGTCCGCGCCGGTGTCGCCGCCGCCGATCACGACCACGTGCTTGCCCTTGGCGCTGACCGGCGACTCCACGAAGTCGCCCTCCTGCACCTTGTTGGCCAGCGGCAGGTACTCCATGGCCTGGTAGACGCCCTTGAGCTCGCGCCCGGGCACCGGCAGGTCGCGGGCGGTGGTGGCGCCGGCGGCGACGACCACGGCGTCGAAGCGCTCGCGCAGCTGCTGCCCGGTGATGTCCTCGCCGACGTGCACGCCGGTGCGGAACCGGGTGCCCTCCGCGCGCATCTGCTCGATGCGGCGGTTGATGTGGCGCTTCTCCATCTTGAACTCGGGGATGCCGTAGCGCAGCAGTCCGCCGATCCGGTCGGCCCGCTCGTACACCACGACGGTGTGCCCGGCCCGGGTGAGCTGCTGGGCGGCGGCGAGGCCGGCGGGGCCGGAGCCCACCACGGCGACGGTCTTGCCGGACAGCCGCTCGGGCACCTGCGGGGTGACCCCGCCGCGGTCCCAGGCCTTGTCGATGATGGTGACCTCGACGTTCTTGATGGTCACCGCGTCCTGGTTGATGCCGAGGACGCACGCGGACTCGCACGGGGCCGGGCACAGCCGACCGGTGAACTCCGGGAAGTTGTTGGTGGCGTGCAGCCGCTCGATCGCGCCGACGAAGTCGTCCCGGTAGGCGAGGTCGTTCCACTCGGGGATGAGGTTCCCGAGCGGGCAGCCGTTGTGGCAGAACGGGATGCCGCAGTCCATGCAGCGGCCGGCCTGCTCGGTGATGATCGGCAGGAGGCTGCGTTCGACGTAGACCTCGTTCCAGTCCTTGATCCGGACGTCGACCGGGCGGCGCTCCGCCAGCTGCTTGGGCGTGGTCAGGAAGCCCTTGGGGTCAGCCATTAGCCGCCTCCATCATCTTCGCGGTGGTCTCGGCCTCGGAGAGGCCATCGCGCTCAGCGGCGTCCTTGGCGGCGAGCACTGCCTTGTAGTCGGTCGGCATGATCTTGGAGAAGCGGGAGACCCCGCCGCCCCAGTCCGCCAGGAGTTCGGCGGCGACGGTGGAGCCGGTCTCCTCGTAGTGCTGCTGCACGGTGTCGCGCAGCCAGTCGCGGTCGGCGGCGGTGGGGGCCTCGATGCCGACCATGCCGTCGTTGACGTTGGCGGGGCGCAGGTCCAGGACGTACGCGACGCCGCCGGACATGCCCGCCGCGAGGTTGCGTCCGGTCTCGCCGAGGACGACGACCCGGCCGCCGGTCATGTACTCCAGGCCGTGGTCGCCCACGCCCTCGACGACCAGGGTGGCCCCGGAGTTGCGGACGGCGAAGCGCTCGCCGGCCTTGCCGCGCAGGTGGACGCGGCCCGAGGTGGCGCCGTAGCCGATGGTGTTGCCGGCGATGACGTGGTTCTGCGCGTCGTTGCCGATGGCGGCGGCCTCGCGGGCGGGGCGGACGACGATCACGCCGCCGGAGAGGCCCTTGCCGACGTAGTCGTTGGCGTCGCCCTCCAGCCGCAGCGTCACGCCGCGCGGCAGGAACGCGCCGAAGGACTGCCCGGCGGAGCCGGTGAAGGTGACGTCGATGGTCCCCTCCGGCAGGCCCTCGCCGCGGTACCGCTTGGTCACCTCGTGGCCGAGCATGGTGCCGACGGTGCGGTTGACGTTGCGGATCGGCAGTTGCACCCGCACCGACTCGCCGCGCTCCAGGGCGTCCTCGGCCAGGGTGATCAGCTGGTTGTCCAGGGCCTTGTCGAGGGCGTGGTCCTGGGTGGTGGTGCGGTGCCGGGCGGCCCCTTCGGGCAGCGCCGGCACGTGGAACAGCGGGGCGAGGTCCAGCCCGGCCGCCTTCCAGTGGTCGATCGCGGCGCGGGCGTCGATGTGCTCGGCGTGGCCGACGGCCTCCTCGATCGAGCGGAAGCCCAGCGAGGCCAGGATCTCCCGGACCTCCTCGGCGATGAACTCGAAGAAGTTGACGACGAATTCGGGCTTGCCGGAGAAGCGCTCGCGCAGCACCGGGTTCTGGGTGGCGACGCCGACCGGGCAGGTGTCCAGGTGGCAGACGCGCATCATGATGCAGCCGGAGACCACCAGCGGGGCGGTCGCGAAGCCGAACTCCTCGGCGCCGAGCAGCGCGGCGATGACGACGTCGCGGCCGGTCTTCAGCTGGCCGTCGGTCTGGACGACGATGCGGTCGCGCAGCCCGTTGAGCAGCAGGGTCTGCTGGGTCTCGGCGAGGCCGAGCTCCCAGGGGCCGCCGGCGTGCTTGAGGGAGGTGAGCGGCGAGGCGCCGGTGCCGCCGTCGTGGCCGGAGACCAGGACGACGTCGGCGTGGGCCTTGGAGACGCCCGCCGCGACCGTGCCGACGCCGACCTCGGAGACCAGCTTCACGTGGATGCGGGCCGCCGGGTTGGCGTTCTTGAGGTCGTGGATCAGCTGCGCCAGGTCCTCGATCGAGTAGATGTCGTGGTGCGGCGGCGGCGAGATCAGGCCGACGCCCGGGGTGGAGTGGCGGGTCCGGGCGACCCACGGGTAGACCTTGTGGCCGGGCAGCTGGCCGCCCTCGCCGGGCTTGGCGCCCTGGGCCATCTTGATCTGGATGTCGTCCGCGTTGACCAGGTACTCGGAGGTGACGCCGAACCGGCCGGAGGCGACCTGCTTGATCGCCGAGCGGCGCTCGGGGTCGTAGAGGCGCTCCGGGTCCTCGCCGCCCTCGCCGGTGTTGGACTTGCCGCCGAGGCGGTTCATGGCGATGGCGAGGGTCTCGTGCGCCTCCATCGAGATGGAGCCGTACGACATGGCGCCGGTGGAGAAGCGCTTGACGATCTCGGAGACCGGCTCGACCTCCTCGACCGGGATCGGCTCGTGGCCGAGGCCGTCCAGCCGGAACAGGCCGCGCAGCGTCATCAGGCGCTCGGACTGCTCGTTCACCCGGTCGGTGTACTGCTTGAAGATGTCGTACCGGCGGGTGCGGGTGGCGTGCTGGAGGCGGAAGACGGTGTCCGGGTCGAACAGGTGCGGCTCTCCCTCGCGGCGCCACTGGTACTCGCCGCCGATCTCCAGCGCGCGGTGCGCGGCCGGGATGCCGGAGGCCGGGTAGGCCTTGGCGTGCCGGGCGGCCGTCTCGCGGGCGATCTCCTCCAGGCCGATGCCGCCGAGCTTGGTGGTGGTGCCGGAGAAGTAGCCGTCGACCAGGTCCTGGGAGAGGCCGATGGCCTCGAAGACCTGGGCGCCGCGGTAGGAGGCGACGGTCGAGATGCCCATCTTGGACATGACCTTGAGCACGCCCTTGCCGAGCGCCTTGATCAGGTTCTTGATGGCCTTCTCGGCTTCGACGCCCTGGATGAAGACGCCCTGGGCGACCAGGTCCTCGACCGTCTCCATCGCCAGGTACGGGTTGACCGCTCCGGCGCCGTAGCCGATCAGCAGGGCGACGTGGTGCACCTCGCGGACGTCGCCGGCCTCGACCAGCAGCGACACCCGGGTGCGCTGCTTGGTGCGGATCAGGTGGTGGTGGACGGCGGAGGTGAGCAGCAGCGAGGGGATCGGCGCGTGCTCGGCGTCCGAGTGCCGGTCGGAGAGCACGATGATCCGGGCGCCGTCGGCGATCGCCGCGTCGGCCTCGGCGGCGATCTCGGCGAGCCGGGAGGCCAGGCCCTCGCCGCCGGTGGCGACCTTGTAGAGGCCGGAGAGGGTGACGGCCTTGAGGCCGGGCTGGTCGCCGTCGGCGTTGATGTGGACGAGCTTGGCCAGCTCGTCGTTGTCGATCACCGGGAAGGTGATGCCGACGGAGCGGCAGGAGGCGGCCTCGGCGGCCAGCAGGTTGCCCTCGGGGCCGAGGTTGGACAGCAGCGAGGTGACGAGCTCCTCGCGGATGGCGTCCAGCGGCGGGTTGGTGACCTGGGCGAAGAGCTGCACGAAGTAGTCGAACAGCAGGCGCGGCTTCTCGCTCAGCGCGGCGATCGGCGAGTCGGTGCCCATCGAGCCGAGCGCCTCGGCGCCGGTGCGGGCCATCGGCGCGAGGATGACCCGCAGCTCCTCCTCGGTGTAGCCGAAGGTCTGCTGGCGGCGGGTGACGGAGGCGTGGGTGTGGGCGATGTGCTCGCGCTCGGGGAGCGTGGCGAGCTGGATCTGCCCGCCGGCGACCCACTCCTCGTAGGGGTGCTCGGCGGCGAGGGCGGACTTGATCTCCTCGTCCTCGACGATCCGGCCCTCGGCGGTGTCCACCAGGAACATCCGGCCGGGCTGGAGGCGGCCCTTCTTGGCGATCCGCTCCTGCTCGATGTCGAGCACGCCGACCTCGGAGGAGAGGACGACCAGGCCGTCCTCGGTGATCCAGTACCGGGCCGGGCGCAGGCCGTTGCGGTCGAGCACGGCGCCGATCCGGGTGCCGTCGGTGAAGGTGACGCAGGCCGGGCCGTCCCAGGGCTCCATCAGGTTGGAGTGGTACTGGTAGAAGGCGCGGCGGGCGGGGCTCATGGTGGCGTGGTTCTCCCACGCCTCCGGGATCATCATCAGCACGGCGTGCGGCAGTGAGCGGCCGCCGAGGTGGAGCAGTTCCAGGACCTCGTCGAAGGAGGCGGAGTCGGAGTGGTCCGGGGTGCAGATCGGGAAGATCCGGCTGAGGCCCTGCCCGTTCGCGTTGTCCGGGATGAGGTCGGTGGCGAGCTGCGACTCCCGGGCCCGCATCCAGTTGCGGTTGCCCTTGACCGTGTTGATCTCGCCGTTGTGCGCGACGAAGCGGTACGGGTGGGCGAGCGGCCAGCTCGGGAAGGTGTTGGTGGAGAACCGCGAGTGCACCAGGCCGATCGCGGAGGCGTAGGTGCGGTCCGACAGGTCGGGGAAGAAGGGCTCCAGCTGGCCGGTGGTCAGCATGCCCTTGTAGACGATGGTGCGCGCGGACAGCGACGGGAAGTACACCCCGGCCTCGCGCTCGGCCCGCTTGCGGACCACGAAGGCGATCCGGTCCAGCTCGATGCCGGCCTTGCCGTCCTGCGCCAGGAAGAGCTGGCGGAAGCGCGGCATCACGCCGCGGGCGGTGGAGCCGAGCAGGTCGGGGGTGACCGGGACGTCGCGCCAGCCGAGGACGGTCGTCCCCTCCTCGGCCGCGATGCCCTCGATCCGGGCGACGGCGGCGGCGTCGGCCTCGTCCGCGTCGGGCAGGAAGGCGATGCCGACGGCGTAGGAGCCGGCCGCCGGGAGCTCGAAGGGGACGTTCCCGCGCAGGAAGGCGTCCGGGATCTGGGTCAGGATGCCCGCGCCGTCGCCGGAGTCCGGTTCGGCGCCGGTGGCGCCGCGGTGCTCCAGGTTGCGCAGGACGCTGAGCGCCTGCTCGACGATGGTGTGGTCGGCGATGCCGGTCAGCGTGGCGACGAAACCGACGCCACAGGCGTCGTGCTCGTTCCGCGGGTCGTACAGGCCCTGAGCAGCAGGTCGCGCATCCGGCACGAGCGCGTACGGCGGGCGGGCGGCGCCGGCCTGGGGCTCGTTGGCGGAGTGCATGGATGCAGACAGCATCGGCTCTCCCGTCGTCGTCTTTCGGCAAGTTGGTGCAAGGAGGGACGACGTTGGCCCTGATGCGATGGTGCGGTGTCGTGCAAGTTACATGATGCCCATGATCCCGGGTAACGGAAATGTCCCGTCCACATGGCGGGACGACGCGCAGGTCAGGGGGTGTGCGAGAGGACGCGCCACAGTGCGCGTCCCGACGATTGTGCCCAACCGTGCGCGCCCTGAAACAGGGGCGAAACCGGGCCGCCATGGAAGCCGATCATGGGCGCCTGCGAATCCATCCCGGGAGCCCGTCCGCGGATGCGAATCCGCGGCTCGGGGGCCCGAATGATGAGACACTGCCAGGCGCCACCGGGCGTCCATGTGTGAAACGTCACGCACTCGACAGCATAGTCATGCACTCCCCCCGGTCGGCCCGAGGGGGCCGGTCAGCCCAGGTGGCCGCCGATCAGCCACCCGAGCAGGTAGGTCACCCCGGCCGCCGCGCCGCCCAGCACCAGCTGCCGCAGCCCGCTGAACCACCAGCTGCGGGCCGTCACCCGGGCCACCACCGCGCCGCAGAGGAACAGCCCGGCCCCCGCCAGCAGCAGGGCGGGCAGCAGCGCCGTCGCCCCCAGCAGGTACGGCAGCAGGGGCAGCAGCGCACCGAGCGCGAAGCACAGGAACGAGGAGCCGGCCGCCACCAGCGGCGAGGGCAGGTCGGTCGGGTCGACGCCCAGCTCCTCGCGGGCGTGCACCTCCAGGGCCAGCTCCGGGTCCGCGGACAGCTGCCGGGCCACCTCGTGGGCCAGCTCCGGATCCACCCCGCGCGAGACGTACAGCTGGGCCAGCTCGGCCAGCTCCCCGTGCGGGTTGCGGCTCAGCTCCAGCCGCTCGGCCTCGATCTCGGCCTGCACCAGCTCCCGCTGGGAGGCCACCGAGGTGTACTCCCCCGCCGCCATCGAGCAGGCGCCGGCCGCCAGGCCCGCCAGCCCGGTCAGGATCACCGTCCCGTTGGACGCCGCGCCGCCGACCACGCCGGTCATCAGCGCGAAGTTGGACACCAGTCCGTCCACCGCGCCGAACACGGCCGGACGCAGCCAGCCGCCGTTGACGTCCCGGTGGTGGTCGGCCGCGGGTATCCGGGGCTGCTGCCCGGCGTCGGCCTCCACAGCGATCGCACTCATCGTCTCTTCCCCTCCGTCGTCGTTCGTCAGCCCTGAACGTAGCCCGTCTGACCTGGGCATTTCCAGCAAAGTAAGGCTGTCCGAACACCACTGAGGCCACCCTTCGCAGCACGCGCGAAGGGTGGCCTCAGTCAGGGGAAAGCCCCAGGTCAGATCGGGTTCTTGGCGTCCTTGCCGGCCGTCTCGGCAGCCGCCTCGCCGTCCGCCGGCTCGGCCTGCTCGGTCAGCACGGGTTTGCCCGCGGGCTTCTCCCCGGCCTTCTTACCGCCGTTTTCGGCCTTCCCGGCGCCGTCGGCCTCGCCGGCCCCGCCGCTCGGCTCGCCGGACTCCACGTCCTGCGCCGGGTGCGCGGCCGGGTCGATGCTCGCCGGGTCCTCCCGCCCGGGCAGCTTCTTCCCGACGAGCACGAAGTACGCCACCGCGCCCAGGAACACCGCGATGGACACCCAGTCGTTCAGCCGCAGGCCGAAGTAGACGTGCGCGTCGTCGATCCGCAGCCACTCGATCCAGAACCGGCCCACCGTGTACGCGGCCACGTACAGCGCGAACACCCGGCCGTGGCCCAGTGTGAACCGGCGATCCGCCCAGATCACCAGCAGCGCGACACCCACGCACCAGAGCGACTCGTACAGGAAGGTCGGGTGGTAGACGCCCTTCACGACCTCGCCGTTGGCCAGCGTCTTGTCGATCTCCAGGCCCCAGGGCAGGGTCGTCGAGCGGCCGTACAGCTCCTGGTTGAAGTAGTTGCCCCAGCGGCCCAGCGCCTGCGCGAGCGCGATGCCCGGCGCGATGGCGTCGGCGTACGCGGGCAGCGGCACGCCCCGGCGGCGGGCGCCGATCCAGGCGCCGACCGCGCCCAGCGCGACCGCGCCCCAGATGCCGAGGCCGCCCTCCCAGATCTTGAGGGCGTCCCAGGGGTTCTTCCCCTCGGCGAAGTACAGTCGGCCACCGTCGGTGATCACGTGGTACAGGCGTCCGCCGACCAGGCCGAACGGCACGGCCCACACCGCGATGTCGCCGACGGTGTGCTTGGCACCGCCCCGGGCGACCCAGCGCTTGCTGCCGAGCCAGACGGCCACGACGACACCGAGGATGATGCAGAAGGCGTAGGCGCGCAGCGGGATCGGTCCGAGGTACAGGACGCCCCGCGACGGGCTGGGAATGTAGGCGATATCCATGGCAGTTCCGACGCTACAGGGTCCGGCGGCCCGCTCGGACACGCTTGATGTCACAGAAACCGAACAACGGGCGGCGCCGCCCCCTCCGGACGGGGAGGGGGCGGCACGGCGGGACGGGCTCAGCCGGCCGCCGGCGACGGGTTGTTGGCCTCCGAAGCGGTGCTGGTCGGCGCCGGGGTCTGCCCGTGCGAGCCGGCCGTGCCCAGCTGCTTGCCCTCGTTCGCGGCGTCCACCCACTTCACCAGGTTGGCCGGGGTGATCTCGTCGCTGCCGTTCTTCGGGTAGATCGGCTGGCCGTTGAGCAGCACCGTGGGGGTGGACTTGAAGCTGGACTTGTCGAAGTCCTGCTGCACCGCGGACACCCACCCGCCGAACTTGTTGTCCTTGACGCAGGACTGGAACGCGGGCGTGTCCAGGCCGTTGACCTGTTTGGCCAGGCCGAGCAGCACGTTCTTGTCGCCGAAGGCGTCGTTGGTCTCGTCCGGCTGGTTGCGGTACAGCACGTCGTGGAAGTCCCGGAAGTGCCCGGCGTCCTGGGCGCAGCCCAGCGCGTTGGCGCCGCTCCTGGAGCCCTTGCCGGGGACGGCCCGGTCGATGAACGACACGATGTGGTAGTTCGTGTAGATCTTGCCGGCGTCCTCCAGCTGGTCGATCGTCGCCGAGAACTCGCGCTCGAAGGTGCCGCAGGCGGGGCAGCGCGGGTCCTCGTAGACGGTGAGGACGGAGGGCGCGTTCCCGGCGCCGACGGGGATGACCAGGTTCTTGTCCCCGATCGTTCCGGCCGGGGCGGCGGTGGGTGTCTCCGGCTTGGAGCGCTGGTTCTGCACCACGACGCCGACGATCACCGCGGCGGCGATCACCGCGAGCACGGAACCGCCCACGATCAGCTTCTTCTTGCGCTTGGCGGAGGCCTCGTCGGCCGCCCGCTGCTCCAGCATCCGCTCGCGGGCGGTGCGCTTGCCTTCTCGGTTCTTGTCGCTCATTGCCTTGACATCCACGGTCGGGGGGCCTTCGTCGGGTGCAGGAATGTGGGGGGGGGTGCGGGGGTGCGGGGGTGCGGGGGTGCGGGGGTGCGGGGGTCAGCTCGCCAGCCAGCCGTCCACCGACAGCCGGGTGCGGGGCCGCCACAGCAGGAAGCCGGCCAGCAGCAGGAACCCGGTGTCGCGCAGGATCTCCTGGAGGTACTCCGTCTGCGAGGCGTCGACGTGACCGCCGCCGCCGAAGCACCCGCAGTCGATCGAGATGCCGCGCGCCCAGGCGGAGGCGATCCCGGCGATGAAGACGAGCAGCAGCAGCGCGGAGACCCCGGCCACCAGCCGGACGCCGAGGCCCACCACCAGCAGCAGGGCCAGCGCCAGCTCCAGGAACGGCAGGCCGTAGCCGATCGGCTTGACCAGGCCCTCCGGCAGGATCTCGTAGGCCCGGACGGCCTGCGCGGCCTCCGCCGGGTCGGAGACCTTCGCCAGCCCGGCCCACCCCCAGACCACCGCGAGGCCGAGCCGGACGACCGTGCCGAGCCACTCACTCCGGGCCGGCACCGGACGCCCCGCCGGCGGCGCGGGCGCGGAGCCACCGGGCTGCGCGGTCATCAGGGGGCCCTCCTCGGGAAACTCGTTCACTCCCTGATGAACCGCCAGGGCCGAGGAGTGGTTCCTCCGGATTCAGGAATTAAGCCGGATGAGTGATGTTCTGTCCGAATGGGCCGAACATTCGTTCATCAGTGGCACCCCGCCGGCCACCCCGCCTCGAACAGGTCGGGGTGCCGGGCCGCCTCCGCGCACGCCACCGCCTCCCGCTCGGCCCGCTCGGCCCCCCGCTTGGCCAGCGCCTGCCCCACCTCGACGTGCACTCCGACCGCACAACCGAGCACCAGGACGGCCGCCACCGCCCGGAGCAGGACGGCCCGCTGGAGACCCCGCACCGGCTCACCCCTTCCGCTCGCCCCGCAACCGTTCGTGCACTCCTCCCCTCCACTCAACGTCCGTCAACCCCGGCTGTTGCGTGTCCCCACCCCTTGTTCACTCGTTCGGGTCCGCGTCCCCGGTCGGAGCGCACGACGAAGCCGCGCGCCCGCACCCGCGCCCACCGGGAGACCGGCGACGCCCCCGGGAAGCCCGACGGCCCCCCGCTCCGCGAGGAGTGGGGGGCCGCCGGTCCGGCGTTCCTGCCGCGCGTCAGCGCCTGCGCACGCCCGCGGCCAGCTCCCCGGCCAGGGCCCGCACGGCGTCCAGCGCCGCCGCCTCGTCCTGGCCCGCCGCCAGGATCCGCTTCACGAACGCCGATCCGACGATGACCCCGTCCGCGAACCGGGCGACCTCCGCCGCCTGCACCGCGTCCGAGACCCCGAGCCCGACGCAGACCGGGAGGTCCGTGGTCGCCCTGGTCCGGGCGACCAGGTCCTCGGCCATAGACCCGACGGCCGACCGCGTCCCGGTCACGCCCATCACCGCGGCCGCGTACACGAAGCCGCTGCCCGCCGCGGTGACCTCCGCCAGCCGCGCGTCCTTGCTGCTGGGGGCGACCACGAACACGGTGTCCAGCCCGTGCTCGTCCGCCGCCTTGCGCCACTCCTCGGACTCCTCCACCGGGAGGTCCGGCAGGATGCAGCCGGCCCCGCCGGCGGCCGCGAGGTCCGCGGCGAACCGCGCCACGCCGTAGCGGTCCACCGGGTTCCAGTACGTCATCACGAGCACCGCGGCCGAGGGGTGCGCCGAGGCGACCTCCTGGACGGTCCGCAGCACGTCCTTGATCCGCACACCGCCCCGCAGCGCGATGTCGTCGGCGGTCTGGATGACCGCGCCGTCCAGCACCGGGTCGGAGTGCGGCAGCCCGACCTCGACCACGTCGCAGCCGCCCTCGATCAGCGCCTTGACCGCGCCGATGCCGCCGTCCACGGTCGGGAACCCGGCGGGCAGGTACCCGATCAGCGCGGCCCGGTCCTCCGCCTTGGCGGCCGCCAGAACACTGCTCAGCTTGGAAGCCATGATCACTTACCCCCCTCGGCGGAGCCGGCCGCCCCGGCGGACCCGGCACCCGGCTCGTCGTACAGGCCGAAGTACTCGGCCGCGGTGTGCATGTCCTTGTCCCCGCGTCCCGACAGCGAGACCAGGATCGTCGCCTCCGGCCCGAGCTCGCGCCCCAGCTCCAGCGCCCCGGCGAGCGCGTGGGCGCTCTCGATGGCCGGGATGATCCCCTCGGTGCGGGACAGCAGCCGCAGCGCCTGCATCGCGGCGTCGTCGGTGACCGGCCGGTACTCCGCCCGCCCGGTGTCCTTCAGCCAGGCGTGCTCCGGCCCGACCCCCGGGTAGTCCAGACCCGCCGAGATCGAGTGCGACTCGATGGTCTGCCCGTCCTCGTCCTGGAGGACGTACGTCCGGGAGCCGTGCAGCACGCCCGGGTCCCCCTTGGTGAGGGTGGCCGCGTGCCGGGGCGTCTCGGCCCCCTCGCCCGCCGCCTCGCAGCCGACCAGGCGCACCCCGGCGTCCGGGATGAACTCGTGGAAGATGCCCATCGCGTTGGAGCCGCCGCCGACGCAGGCCACGACCGCGTCGGGCAGCCTGCCGGTCCGCTCGAGCACCTGCTCGCGCGCCTCGACACCGATGATCCGGTGGAAGTCCCGGACCATCATCGGGAACGGGTGCGGCCCGGCGACGGTGCCGAACAGGTAGTGGGTGGAGTCGACGTTGGCGACCCAGTCCCGGAACGCCTCGTTGATGGCGTCCTTGAGCGTCCGGCTGCCGGACTTGACGGCCACCACCTCGGCGCCGAGCATCCGCATCCGGGCGACGTTGAGCGCCTGGCGCTGGGTGTCGACCTCACCCATGTAGATGGTGCAGTCGAAGCCGAACAGCGCGCAGGCGGTCGCGGTGGCCACGCCGTGCTGGCCGGCGCCGGTCTCGGCGATGATCCGGGTCTTGCCCATCCGCTTGGTGAGCAGCGCCTGGCCCAGCACGTTGTTGATCTTGTGCGAGCCGGTGTGGTTGAGGTCCTCGCGCTTGAGCAGGATGCGCGCGCCGCCCGCCTCGGCGGAGAAGCGGTGGACGTCGGTCAGCGGGCTCGGGCGCCCGGTGTAGTCCTTGAGCAGCGCGTCGAGCTCGGCGGCGAAGGCCGGGTCGGTCTTGGCCTTCTCGTACTCCTCGGCGACCTGCTCGACCGCGGCGACCAGCGCCTCGGGGATGAAGCGGCCGCCGTACGCGCCGAAGTAGCCGCGGGCGTCCGGCACCTGGGCACCGGGCAGGTAGTCCTTCTCGGACATGGTGGATTCCCTTGAACGGAGAGGAACGACGATGACGTCTTCCCGGCCGGGCTCCGACTGGTCGGTCGGAGTCAGCCGGACGTCACGCGCCATCGCCGTCCCGGCACCTGCCCGGGCTCGCACCCGATGACGTAGCGCACCCGACGCCCCAGCACCCGGCGTGCGGGTGCGCGGCAGCCGCGCGGGCGGCAGCCGGGGGCGAGTCGGGCGGCGATCTTCATCGGGTGGTGTCAGTCCTTGTGCCGGACGGCGGGGTGGGCCCCGGCGGCGACCAGGTCGGCGACCGCGGCGCGCGGGTCCTTGCCGGTCACCAGGGTCTCGCCGACCAGCACCGCGTCGGCGCCCAGGTTGGCGTAGTTGATCACGTCCAGCGGGCCGCGCACACCCGACTCGGCGATCTTGACGATGCCGTCCGGGATCGCGTGGGCCACGTTCTCGAAGGTGTTGCGGTCCACTTCGAGGGTCTTGAGGTTACGGGCGTTGACGCCGATGATCCGGGCGCCGGCGTCCACCGCGCGCTTGATCTCCTCCTCGTCGTGCACCTCGACCAGCGGGGTGAGGCCGATCGACTCGGCGCGCTCGATCAGCGACACCAGGGCCGACTGGTCGAGGGCCGCGACGATCAGCAGCGCGAGGTCGGCGCCGTGCGCACGGGCCTCCCACAGCTGGTACGCGGTGACGATGAAGTCCTTGCGCAGCAGCGGGGTGTCCACCGCGGCGCGGACGGCGTCCAGGTCGGCCAGCGACCCGCCGAAGCGGCGCTGCTCGGTCAGCACGCTGATCGCGGCGGCGCCACCCGCCGCGTAGTCGACCGCCAGGGCGGCCGGGTCGGCGATCGAGGCCAGGGCGCCCTTCGACGGGCTGGAGCGCTTCACCTCGCAGATCACCCGGACCCCGTCGCCCTTGAGGGCGGCGACGCCGTCCTTGGCCTCCGGTGCCCTGGCGGCGAGCTCCTTGAGCTCGTCCAGGGAGACCCGGGCCTGCCGCTCGGCGAGGTCCTCGCGGACCCCTTCGATGATCGAGTCGAGCACACTCACTCAGGAGCCCCCATCTTTTCTGCCAGTTGGCCGGCGTGAGCCGGCGGGCGACAGCCCACCGGCTCTTCGATGGTATCGGCACCCGGGGGCGGGGGGCGCATCGGTTCGAACCGCGTCTCGCGGACCGGACTCCCGCTCCGACGGCTCCCAGCTGCGGCTTCTCCGGGCCGCACCGGTTTTCGGACGTCCCGCGCACCGGTTTTCGGACGGTCTTCGGGCCGACCGCGGACACGTGGCCGGATCAGACCAGCGGCGGTGCCAGCCCCGCGCCGACCGGCGAGTTCCGCACCACGGTGAACACCAGCACCAGCAGGGCGATCAGCGCCCAGCGCCGGGCCCCGACGGTGATCCTGGGCGGCGGCCCACCGGTCAGCGCGGCCCAGCTCCAGCGCAGCCAGAGCACCCCCAGCACGCCGAACAGCAGCACGGCGACGGCGTTGTCGTGCAGGGCGCCGGTGAGGTCCCTGTGGGCCAGCGCGTGGACGCAGCGCAACCCCCCGCAGCCCGGGCACCACCAGCCGGTGGCGGTCAGGAACGGGCACTCGGGGTAGTGCCCGGGGGCGTTCGGATCCACCACGGCGACGTACGCGGTGGGGACGGCCACCGCCGCCAGCGCGGCCAGCGGCGGGCCCAGCCGGCGCAGCACGGGCGGCGGGGCGGAGGTGGCGGAAGCGGTCGGCGCGGCGTTCACGCCCCGATTCTGCCCGGGTCGGGCCCGGACACGACGGAACGGCGGGCGCGGCGCGCCCGCCGTTCCGATGTACGACAAACGTGTGGTGCGACGAGCGAATCGTCAGGCGGTGACGGCGGCGCGGGCCTCGCGGGCCGCGATCTGCTCCTCGCGCGTCTTGTAGACGTTGGTGCTCGCCTGCTTGCCCATGCCCGCGGCGGACATGATCATGCCGACCACGCCGCCCGCCACGATGATCGCCGCACCGACGATGGTGAGCAGCACCGACGGAAGGATCATCGCGACGCCCGCGACGCCGAAGCCGACGAAGGAGATGATGACGCCGGTCCAGGCGGCGGGGGTGTGGCCGTGTGCTGCTGCTGCCATCTGAGTGGTGCTCCTTGGCTCTCGGGGCCCGGCCGGGCCTGCGGGGCCGCCGGCGGGTTGACGGGTTCCATTGTGCCGGGCCACACACCGGCGGCCCAAAGCGGGTGGTGGGTCTATCGCGTCACATGCGCGCCGCTCACACCGCGGTCGGGTCCTCGCCGCGGTCCAGCGCCTTCCACAGGTCACCCGGCGTCTCCGTCTTCGCCGGAGTCCGGCGGGTCGGCGCCTCGTAGCGGCTGCCCATGGCCGGCCAGCTCCGGCCGTAGCGCAGGGTGAGCAGTCCGGCCAGCGCCAGCAGGGCCCCGCCGACCAGCGCGACCCAGGGCCAGGCGGTGTGCGAGACCTCGGTCGCCGCCGAACCGGTCAGCGCCAGCTTGCGGGCCGCCTCCGCGTCCAGTGCGGCGGTGTCGCCCGACCCCGCCCGCGGTGCCGGCCCGCCAGCGCTGCACGTACTTGGTGACGAACAGCTCGCAGCCGACCACCATGGCGCCGGAGATGGTGAGC
>NZ_JBEZUT010000022.1:0-47683 GCF_040636595.1 Kitasatospora sp. NPDC036755 | reverse complement strand
GGCTCCCAGTAGACGACTGGGTTGATAGGCCGGATATGGAAGCCCTGTGAGGGGTGGAGTTGACCGGTACTAATAGGCCGAGGGCTTGTCCTCAGTTGCTCGCGTCCACTGTGTTGTTCTGAAACAACGACCCGCCCCGTTGTCGGGGTGTGCGGTGCACAGTTTCATAGTGTTTCGGTGGTCATAGCGTGAGGGAAACGCCCGGTTACATTCCGAACCCGGAAGCTAAGCCTTACAGCGCCGATGGTACTGCAGGGGGGACCCTGTGGGAGAGTAGGACGCCGCCGAACAATTCTTCTGAAGAACCCCCATCCGGGACCCGGATGGGGGTTCTTCGCATTTCCGGTGACGTATCGTCAGGGCATGGACGATCAGACAGCGGTCATTGCGAACGATGTGCTCCGGCCCGAGCAGCGCGACGGCGCCCTGCGTGTTCTGGCGGAGGCCCAGGCGGTGGACGGCCGGGCCGCCGTCTCCGAGCAGGGCCGGCTCCGGTTGCGGAGCGCGGAGACTCCGCGCCCCGGCGTCATCCACTTCGTCGAGACCGAGACCGAGACCGAGACCGAGACCGGCACCAGCGCCGGCACCGGCACCGGAGCCGTCCTCGGCTACGGCCAGCTCGAAGTGCCGGAGGGCCCGGACGCCAACCCCGCCGCCGAGCTGGTCGTCGACCCGGCGGCCCGCGGCCGTGGTGCGGCCCGCCCGCTGGTGGACGCGGTTCTGGAGCGGGCCCACCGGGCCGGCCGCGACGCTGTGGACTTCTGGGTGCACGGCGGCCATCCGGCGGCCCGGCACCTGGCGGAGGCGTACGGCGCCGAGCTGGTCCGCGAGCTGCGGCAGATGCGCCGCACCGGCCGGCAGACCGAGGAGGTAGCCGTCCCCGAGGGCATCGAGCTCCGCACCTTCCGTCCGGGCGAGGATGACGCCGAGTGGCTGCGGTTGAACGCCCTGGCCTTCGCCCACCACCCCGAGCAGGGCGCCTGGACGGCCCAGGACCTGGCCGAGCGGATCGCCGAGACCTGGTTCGACCCGGCCGGCTTCTTCCTCGCGACCAGGGACGGCAAGGTCGTCGGCTTCCACTGGACCAAGGTGCACCCGGCCACCGCCACCGAGCCGGAGCTCGGAGAGGTGTACGTGGTCGGGGTGGACCCGGCCGAGCAGGGCAGCGGCCTCGGCCGGGCGCTGACCGCGGCGGGTCTGCGTCACCTGACCGGCACCGGCCCCGGCGAGCGCGGACTGGCCACCGTTCTTCTCTACGTCGACGCCGACAATCCGGCCGCGGTGCGGGTATACGGACGACTGGGGTTCACCGTTCACGAGGTGGACCTCATGTACCGAGCCCCGTACCGGGCGAACCGGCCGGCCTGACCACTCCGGCGCACCCCGGAGCCGGGTTCCCGTACCGGACGCCCGAACCGGTCCGCCGGACCTTTCGGCCCTGTCGGAACCAGCCGGGACGGCCCCCCGAGCGGTCGTGGGCGAGGGGCGGGACGGCGACGCCCCTTGCTCCGACCGACTCAGCTTTCCTCCTGGCCATGCGGTGTTTACCGTGGATTCAATTGCTGCCGCGAAGATCACAGGATGAAGTCCGTAGTGTCTCGCTCGTGCAGAGTCGACCGCCACGCACCGGCCGGTCCTGTACGGACCGCACCCGGAGGGTGGGTGCTGTCCCCGGGTCCGGCCCGGGGCGAGGGCGACGGCCCGCAGAGCCATTCGCGTCCGGACGCCGTCCTGCTGCTGGAGGAGCTGGAGCCCATGAGCATCCCCCGCCCCGTCTCTGCCCCGCTGTCGCCCACGGCCCGGATGTCCAGTGCGCTGGGGATTCCGCCGGAGCTGCCGGCCACGGACGAAGAGGAGTTCGAAGCGCTGCCGCAGGGCCGCTTCCTGGACCGCGAGCGCAGTTGGCTCGCGTTCAACGAGCGGGTCCTGGAACTGGCCGAGGACCCGGGGATCCCGCTGCTGGAGCGGGCGAAGTTCCTGGCGATCTTCGCGAGCAACCTGGACGAGTTCTTCATGGTCCGGGTGGCCGGCCTGAAGCGCCGGATCGCCACCGGTGTCGCCCAGCGCAGTGCGTCCGGCCTTCAGCCGCGCGAGGTGCTGGACCTGATCTGGACCCGCTCGCGCGAGCTGATGGCCCGCCATGCCGCCGCGTTCCAGCAGGAGGTGCTGCCGGACCTCGCCGCCGAGGGCATCGAGGTGGTCCGCTGGTCGGAGCTGGCCGAGAAGGAGCAGGCCCGGCTGCACACGCTGTTCCGGCAGAAGATCTTCCCGGTCCTGACCCCGCTGGCGGTCGACCCGGCGCACCCCTTCCCGTACATATCGGGACTCTCGCTGAACCTCGCCGTCGTGGTGCGCAACCCGGTGTCCGGGCACAAGCACTTCGCGCGCGTCAAGGTGCCGCAGTCGCTGGCCCGCTTCCTGGAGGCCTCGCCCCAGCGGTACGTCCCGCTGGAGGACGTCATGGGCGCTCACCTGGAGGAGCTCTTCCCGGGGATGGAGGTGCTGGCCCACCACGCCTTCCGCGTCACCCGCAACGAGGACCTGGAGGTGGAGGAGGACGACACCGAGAACATCCTCAAGGCCCTGGAGAAGGAGCTGATGCGGCGTCGCTTCGGCCCGCCGGTCCGGCTGGAGGTCGAGGAGTCGATCGACCCCTACATCCTGGACCTGCTGGTGCGGGAGCTGAACATCACCGAGGCGGAGGTCTTCCCGCTGCCCGGGCCGCTGGACCTCACCGGGCTGTTCGGGATCGCCGATCTGGACCGCCCGGAGCTCAGGTACCCGAAGTTCGTGGCCGGCACGGCCCGCGGGCTGACCGACGTGGAGTCGGCCTCCCAGCCGGACATCTTCGCCGCCATGCGCGAGCGCGACGTCCTGCTGCACCACCCGTACGACAGCTTCTCCACCTCGGTGCAGGCCTTCCTGGAGCAGGCCGCCGCCGACCCGGACGTGCTGGCGATCAAGCAGACCCTGTACCGCACCTCCGGCGACTCGCCGATCGTCGACGCGCTGATCGACGCGGCCGAGTCCGGCAAGCAGGTGCTGGTGCTGGTCGAGATCAAGGCGCGCTTCGACGAGCAGGCCAACATCAAGTGGGCCCGCAAGCTGGAGGAGGCCGGCTGTCACGTGGTGTACGGCCTGGTCGGGCTGAAGACGCACTGCAAGCTCTCGCTGGTGGTCCGGCAGGAGGGTGACACCCTGCGCCGCTACTCGCACGTCGGCACCGGCAACTACCACCCGAAGACGGCCCGGCTGTACGAGGACCTCGGCCTGCTCACCTCCGACCCGCAGGTCGGCGCGGACCTCTCGGACCTCTTCAACCGGCTCTCCGGCTACTCGCGCCGCGAGTCCTACCGCCGTCTGCTGACCGCCCCGCGCGGCCTGCGGGACGGGCTGGTCTCGCGGATCCACAACGAGATCGCCCACCACAGGGCGGGCCGCCCGGCCTACGTGAAGCTCAAGGTCAACTCGATCGTCGACGAGGCCGTGATCGACGCGCTGTACCGGGCCTCCCGGGCGGGGGTGCCGGTGGACGTCTGGGTGCGCGGGATCTGCGCGATCCGCCCGGGCGTGCCGGGGCTGAGCGAGAACATCCGGGTCCGCAGCATCCTGGGGCGCTTCCTGGAGCACTCCCGGGTCTTCGTGTTCGGCAACAACGGCGATCCGGAGGTCTGGATCGGCAGCGCCGACATGATGCACCGCAACCTGGACCGCCGGATCGAGGCGCTGCTGCGGATCACCGATCCGGCGCACCGCGCCGAGCTGTCCGGGCTGATCGACCTCGGGGTGTCGGACGAGACCGAGTCCTGGCACCTGGGGGCGGACGGCGCCTGGGAGCGGCACTCGCAGGACGCCGAGGGCCGCCCGCTGCGGCACGTCCAGGACCTGCTGATCGACTCGCGCCAGCGACGCCGGGCCGCCACCTCGCGCTGACACGTCCACTGATGCGAAGCCGCCGGAACGGCAGGGGACCCGTTCCGGCGGTCGGCCACCAGCTCCGGGGGACCGCCCCGGGGGAACGGGGATCTACCACGCCATGACCGAAGCGCCGATGACGGCCCAGGCGGCCTCCACAGCGACCGCCGGGGACATCCTTTCCCGCCACCTCACCGCCCACGCCGGCGCCTTCCTGCGCGCGCTGCCGCTGGCGGTGGGCGAGGTCGGCGCCAGACCCGGCACGGCCTCGATCGTCCCGTCGGCGGGCACCTCGGACCTGCTGCGGGCCGTCCGACGGGTCGGCGGGCTGCTGCACACCTTCGGCTCGGTGTTCGAGCAGACCTGGGCGCAGGAGTCGCGCACCGAGCTGCGCTGGCTGCTCAACCTGCTCGCGCTGGAGCCCGGCTACGTCCGCCGCTCGGCCCGGCTGCTGGGCGCGCTGGACTCGCTGAGCGGCTCCGATCCGGACGGGACGGGGATGCTGGCCGGCCACGCGGGCGCCCCCAAGGCGAGGGCGCTGCTGGACCGGCAGCTGACCCTGGCCCGCACGAGGGCGCACTCCACGGTGCTCCAGGAGCTCCGCTCCGCCCGGCTGCACGCGCTGGCGGACCGGATGACCCTGCTGGTCGGCGAGGCCCCGCTGCTGGAGTCGGCGGCCGGCCGGGCCCCGGCGGTGCTGCTGCCGCAGGCCGCCGCCGCGTTCGCCGCGCTGGCCGCGGGCGCCCAGCAGCTGCCGCTGCAGCGCGCCGCGACGCCGTACGGCGGGGACGGGCTGCGCCGGCTGGGCGCGGTGCCGGAGTCCCGCGGGTCGACGGACGCGGACACCGCGCTGGCGGCCGACGACGCGCCCTGGGCGCGGCTGCGGATCCTGGTGAAGCGGGCCCGGTACGCGCTGGAGGTGTGCGGCCGGGGGTCCTCCGGACTGGACGAGCTGGACCTGGTGCTGGCCCGGCAGCAGGAGGCGGCGGACGCCGCCGTCACCGCCGCCACCGCGGCGCGCACCCCGCGGATCACCCCGGCGACCGCGTACGTGCTGGGCGTGGTCCACGCCGACCAGCGGCTGGAGGTGGAGTCCGCGCGGTACGCCGTCGGCCGTCGCTGGCCGGACCTGCCGCCGGGCCCGGACGGCTGGCTGGAGCTCGTCCCGGCCGACGCCTGGGGGCACTCCGCGGCATCCGGGACGGTCTGAGGTGGGCGAGGGCCCGAGTGCCGGCCGGGCGGCCGCGACCGGCGCGCGGAACGCCCCGGTGGTGCTGGCGGCGGGCGCGGTGCTGTGGCTGCCGGGTAGGCCGAAGAAGGGCGGCCGGCTGGGGCGGCCGCGGATCGCGCTGATCCACCGGCCCAAGTACGACGACTGGAGCCTGCCGAAGGGCAAGCTCGAAGCCGGTGAGGGCGTGGTCGACGCGGCGCTGCGCGAGGTCCGGGAGGAGACCGGGTTCAGCTGTCTGCTGGGCCCGGAGCTGCCCACCCAGCACTACCGGGTGCAGGGCCGGCCGAAGGAGGTCCGCTACTGGGCGGCGGTGCCGTCGAGCGGGTCCTTCCGGCCCAACCGGGAGGTGGACCGGCTGGAGTGGCTGCCGGCCGGGAAGGCCCGTGCCCGGCTCACCCATGACCACGACCGGGTGCTGATCGACGCCCTGCTGGCGCTCCTGGGGGCGAGGCCGGTGCGGGCGGCCGGGGCCGGGCCGGTGAAGGAACGGTGGAAGTGATCTCCCTGCGCCCTCGCTGTGACGCAACCGTTACTACCTGGCCTAGTTTCCTGTCATCCCTTCGAGGTTCACTCTCCGTTCACTTGTGACCGGCTGTCGTGTCACTTACCCGGCCTAACTTCGGGACCACCGGAGGGCCGAACGGGCCCCGGACCACAGCAGAACCCGCGCCCGGCCGTACGCCTACGGCCTGCGCGAAGGGCAATGCCACAGAAAGGGACACCCCTGTGAAGCTCCAGCGGAACGGCCGCTCCAAGGCCCTCGCGATCGGTGCCATGGCGCTCGTCAGCTCGCTGTCGCTCGCCGCCTGCGGGTCGGACAACAACAACAACACGACCGCGGCCGGCGGGTCCGGCGGCTCCGCCGCGGCCGCCAGCCCGATCAACTGTGGCAAGCCCGGTTCGCTGATCGCCGCCGGTTCGACCGCCCAGGGCGCGGCCATGGACATCTGGAAGACCACCTTCGCCGCCGCCTGCTCCGGCACCACGATCAACTACCAGGGTGGCGGCTCCGGTGCCGGCATCCAGCAGTTCAACCAGGGCAAGATCCAGTTCGCCGGCTCCGACTCGGCCCTCAAGCCGGCCGAGGTCGACGGCTCCAAGGCGGTCTGCACCGGCGGCCAGGGCATCGACCTGCCGATGGTCGGCGGCCTGATCTCGCTGGTCTACAACGTCGACGGCGTCGACAACCTGGTCCTGGACGGCCCGACCTCCGCCAAGATCTTCGACTCGCAGATCACCAAGTGGAACGACCCGGCGATCGCCGCCCTGAACCCGGGCGCCAAGCTGCCGGACGCGGAGATCCAGACCTTCCACCGCTCGGACGACGCCGGCACCACCGAGAACCTGACCAAGTACTTCGTCGCCGCCGGCGGCGGTGCCTGGTCCTACCCGGCCGGCAAGGCCTGGACGGGCAAGCTCGGCCAGTCGGCCAACGGCAGCGCCGGTGTCTCCGCCCAGGTGAAGCAGGTCAAGAACTCGATCAGCTACGTCGAGCTGGCCTACGCCCAGACCAACAACCTGAAGAGCGCCGCGATCAACACCGGTGCCTCCAAGCCGGTCGAGGCCACCGCCGAGAACGCCGCCACCACCATCGCCAAGGCCCAGTCCGCCGGCACCGGCAGCGACCTCGCCCTGAAGCTCGACTACGCGACCAAGGAAGAGGGTTCCTACCCGCTGGTCCTGGTCACCTACGAGATCGTCTGCGACAAGGGCAACAAGGCCGAGACCCTCGACACCCTGAAGTCCTTCCTGACCTACACCGCCAGCGACGCGGGCCAGAAGGCCGTCGGCGAGAAGGGCTACGTCCCGCTGCCGAAGGCCGTCACCGACAAGGTCAACGGCGTCATCGCCACCCTGGCCTGACCCGACGGGACCCCCGGTGGGGCGGCCCCGTGAGCGAGGGGGGCCGGGGCCGCCCCACCGGAACGCACCACACCCAGCACCACGTCCGGGGCACCGCCGCCATGGTGCCGTCCCCCTTCCCGGGGCGGCACCACCAGACCGGAGTAGACCAATGACTTCATCCTCCCCTGCCGCCCCGCGAGGCAGGGAACGCCGGCCGCGCGACAGCCGGGTCGGCGACAAGATCTTCATGAACCTCGCCCGGGGCTCGGGCATCCTGCTGCTGGTCATCATGGCCGCCATCGCGGCGTTCCTGACCTGGCGGTCGGTACTGGCCCTGAGCACCAACGAGGGCAACTTCCTCACCACCTTCGAGTGGACGCCGGACGCCCCGAAGCCGGTCTTCGGCATCGCCGTCCTGGCCTTCGGCACCATCGTCAGCGCCGTCATCGCGATGGCGATCGCCGTCCCGGTGGCCATCGGGATCGCGCTGTTCATCTCGCACTACGCGCCGCGCCGGATCGCCCAGCCGTTCGCCTACCTGGTCGACCTGCTCGCCGCCGTCCCCAGCGTCGTCTACGGCCTCTGGGGCGCGCTCTTCCTGGTGCCGCACCTGGACGGCCTGACCAGCTGGCTCGACGAGTACCTGGGCTGGACGTACATCTTCGACCAGACCAGGACCGGCACCCCGCGCAACCTGTTCACCGTCGGCATCCTGCTGGCGATCATGATCCTGCCGATCATCACCGCGGTCTCCCGCGAGGTGTTCCGCCAGGTGCCGCGGATGCACGAGGAGGCGGCGCTCGCGCTCGGCGCGACCCGCTGGGAGATGATCCGCACCGCGGTGCTGCCGTTCGGCCGCCCCGGCATCATCTCGGCCTCGATGCTCGGCCTCGGCCGCGCGCTCGGCGAGACCATCGCGGTGGCGGTCGTGCTGTCCGCCAGCAACGTCCTGTCGCCGCACATCCTGGACGCCGGCGGCGGCACCTTCGCGCAGAACATCGCGCTGAAGTTCAGCGAGGCCGGCAGCAACGGCCGCGACGCGCTGATGGCCTCCGGCCTCGTCCTGTTCGTCATCACCCTGCTGGTGAACGGTGCCGCGCGAATGATCATCGCCCGCCGCAAGGAGTACTCGGGGGCCAACGCATGACCGCCACCGTCGTCGTCGAGGACGCCCGGCCCGTCGGCCGTCCGCTGACCGCCAACCGCCTGCCCAAGTGGGCCCCGGCCGGCGTCGCCGCCGGCTCGATCATTCTCGGCTGCGCGATCGGCGCGGTCGCCGGGCTGGCCAGCCACCTCCAGTGGGGCCTGATCTCGGCCGTGCTCTTCCTCCTGGTCAGCTACGGCCTCTCGGCCCGGGTCGAGGGCCGCCGGCAGGCCAAGGACCGGCTCGCCACCTCGGTGGTCTGGGTCGCGTTCATCCTGGCCGTCGTCCCGCTGGTCGCCCTGACGGTCTACACCGTCCAGCAGGGCATCCACGTGTTCGACGGGTACTTCCTGAGCCACTCGATGAAGGGCGTGATCCCGTCCGGCCCGGGCGGCGGCATCTACCACGCGCTGATCGGCACCCTGGAGCAGGTCGGACTGGCCACCGCGATGGCCGCCCCGATCGGTCTGCTGACCGCCGTCTACCTGGTCGAGTACGGCCGCGGCACGCTCGCCAAGGCGGTCACCTTCTTCGTCGACGTCATGACGGGCATCCCGTCGATCGTCGCCGGTCTGTTCGTCCTCTCGCTCTGGAACCTCGCCCTGGGCTTCGGCTACTCCGGCTTCTCGGGCAGCCTCGCGCTGGCCATCCTGATGATCCCGGTCGTGGTCCGGTCCACCGAGGAGATGCTCAAGCTCGTCCCGAACGAGCTGCGCGAGGCCTCGTACGCGCTCGGCGTGCCGAAGTGGAAGACCATCCTGCGGATCGTCCTCCCCACCGCGATCGGCGGCATCACCACCGGTGTGATGCTCGCGGTCGCCCGCATCACGGGCGAGACCGCCCCGGTGATGATGCTGGTGTTCGGCGCCGACTACATCAACAGCGACCCGTTCAACGGCCCGCAGCAGTCCCTGCCGATGTACATCTGGCAGCAGTACTCGCAGGTCAACAACGACTTCGGCTACGCCCGTGCCTGGGGCGCGGCGCTGGTGCTGATCGCCTTCGTGATGGGGCTCAACCTCATCGCCCGGGGCATCGCCCGCTGGCGCTCGCCCAAGGGC
The DNA here is from genome assembly GCF_040636595.1 of Kitasatospora sp. NPDC036755. NCBI lineage: Bacteria > Bacillati > Actinomycetota > Actinomycetes > Kitasatosporales > Streptomycetaceae > Kitasatospora > Kitasatospora sp. NPDC036755. The sequence goes on along the minus strand of NZ_JBEZUT010000022.1, from coordinate 38,487 downwards.
GGGCACTGAGCGACCGACTGACGTACGAGACAGACGAGAGAAGCAAACGATCATGGCCAAGCGCATCGACGTCAGCGGACTGTCGGCCTTCTACGGCACCACCAAGGCCATCGAGGACATCTCGATGAGCATCGAGCCCCGCTCGGTGACCGCCTTCATCGGCCCCTCCGGCTGCGGCAAGTCCACCTTCCTGCGGACCCTCAACCGGATGCACGAGGTGATCCCGGGCGCCCGGGTCGAGGGCAAGGTCCTCCTGGACGACGAGAACCTGTACGCCTCCAACGTCGACCCGGTCGCCGTGCGCCGCTCGGTCGGCATGGTCTTCCAGCGCCCGAACCCGTTCCCGACCATGTCGATCTACGACAACGTGATCGCGGGTCTGCGGCTCTCCGGCGTGAAGAAGAAGTCCGTGCTGGACGAGGTGGTGGAGCGCTCGCTGAAGGGCGCCAACCTCTGGAACGAGGTCCACAACCGGCTGAACAAGCCGGGGGCCGGTCTCTCCGGCGGTCAGCAGCAGCGCCTGTGCATCGCCCGCGCCATCGCGGTCGAGCCCCAGGTCCTGCTGATGGACGAGCCCTGCTCCGCGCTCGACCCGATCTCCACCCTCGCCATCGAGGACCTGATCGGCGAGCTGAAGGAGCAGTTCACCATCGTCATCGTGACCCACAACATGCAGCAGGCGGCCCGGGTCAGCGACCGCACCGCCTTCTTCAACCTGGCCGGCGTCGGCCAGCCGGGCAAGCTGATCGAGCTGGACGACACCCAGCGGATCTTCTCGAACCCGCAGGTCCAGGCCACCGAGGACTACATCTCCGGCCGCTTCGGCTAGACCGGACCCCGTCGCCCTCCCCGGACCGGGGAGCGCGACGGACCGCGAGCTGTCCCGTGGTGCTGCATGGCGGTGCCGCCGCGGGACATGGAGAAGGGCCCGCCCCCGAGATGTGGGGGCGGGCCCTGCCCGTTCGCGTCCTGCGGGGCCGTCAGCCCCAGAACAGGTGGACGAACCAGTACATCAGCGCTGCGACGATGGCGGCCGCCGGCATCGTGATGAACCAGCCGAGCACGATGTTCTTCGCGACGCCCCAGCGCACCGCGCGGATCCGCTTGGTGGCCCCCGCGCCCATGATCGCCGCGGTGATCACGTGGGTGGTGGAGATCGGCGCCTTGAAGACGAACGAGGTGATGTACATGACCGCGGCGGAGGTGGCCTCGGCGGCGAAGCCCTGCGGCGGGTCCAGCTCGATGATCTTGCGGCCGAGGGTCCGCATGATCCGCCAGCCGCCCGCGTAGGTGCCCAGCGAGAGCATCGTCGCGCAGGAGATCTTCACCCAGACCGGGATCCCGTTGCCGGACTGGTGGCCGGAGATGGTCAGGGCCAGGACCACGATGCCCATGGTCTTCTGGGCGTCCTGGAGGCCGTGTGCCAGGGCCATCGCGGCGGCCGAGGCGGTCTGGGCGACCCGGAAGTTGCGCTTGGCGCGGTGCGGGTTGGCCCGGCGGAAGATCCACAGGATCGCCAGCATCACCACGAAGCCGCCGACCAGGCCGACCACCGGCGAGACGATCATCGGGATGATGATCTTGTCGAGGACCCCGCTCCAGATCACGTCGACGCCGCCGGCCAGCGCCGCGCCCACCATGCCGCCGAACAGCGCGTGCGAGGAGGAGGACGGGAGGCCGAAGTACCAGGTGACCAGGTTCCAGGTGATCGCCCCGACCAGGGCGGCGAACAGGATCGCCATCCCCTGGTCGCCGGTGGGGGTCTCGATGATCCCCTTGGAGACGGTGTGCGCCACGCCGCTGCCCAGGAACGCGCCGGCCAGGTTCATCACCGCGGCCATCGCCAGCGCCGCCCGGGGGGTGAGCGCCCGGGTGGAGACCGAGGTGGCGATCGCGTTCGCCGAGTCGTGGAAGCCGTTGGTGTAGGTGAAGAAGAACGCAACGCCGACGACGGCGATGAGTGCTGCCATGTCCACGGCGGTCAGGACTCCTTGACGGCGATGGTCTCCACCGTGTTGGCGACGTGCTCGAACGCGTCCGCCGCCTCCTCAAGGACGTCCACGACCTGCTTGAGCTTGAGGACCTCGATGGCGTCGTACTGACCGGAGAACAGGTGGGCGAGCAGCTTGCGGTGGATCTGGTCGGCCTGGTTCTCCAGCCGGTTGACCTCGATCCAGTACTCGGTGAGGTTGGACATGCTGCGCAGGTTCGGCATCGCCTCGGCGGTGAGTTCCGCGGCGCGCGCCAGCACCTCGATCTGCTGCTCGATCCCCTTCGGGAGGGTCTGGATGTCGTAGAGGACGACCAGGTCGACCGCCTCCTCCATGAAGTCCATGATGTCGTCCAGCGACGAGGCGAGGCTGTAGATGTCCTCGCGGTCGAAGGGCGTGATGAAGGACGAGTTCAGCTGGTGGAAGACGGCGTGGGTGGTGTCGTCCCCGGCGTGCTCGGCGGCGCGCATGCGCTCGACGATCTCCGCACGGGCCGACACGTCTGATCCCAGCAGCTCCAAAAGGAGCTTCGATCCGACGACGAGGTTCTCCGCCGCGGCGGCGAACATGTCGTAGAAGCTCGTCTCCTTCGGGGTGAGGCTAAAACGCACGGAAATCTCCGATGTGCGGGGTAGGGACTGAACGATGCTAGGTGCAACCAAGCGCAATCACGCAAACGGGTGTCGGGGAAGGAGCCGGAACCTCCCCTTCCGTTCGGCTGCCGCACCGGCTGATCCGGGCCGCACCGCCACGTGTGGACTCGATCCCTCAGTCTGACGGAACCTCGCCCGGATTGTCCTCGTCGTGCGCGCGGAAGAACCGGGGCGCCGCTCAGACGGGTGAACCGGAGCGGACACCTCCTCCCGGGCCCGACGGCACATGCCGGACCGGCCGTCGGAACACCACGGAGGGCCCGGGTGTTGGACACTGGGGGCCGACGCAGCCACCAGGCACTGAGACGAAGGCGGGGCCGATGACCACGACGCAAGCGCGCACCGAGCCGGAGCACGCGCAGGGGACCGACCCGCACGCCGGCCACACTCCGGCGGGGCACCACGGCCCGCACGGCTACAGCGCGCAGAAGGACGCCCACCTCAAGCGGCTGCGCCGGATCGAGGGCCAGATCCGCGGCCTCCAGCGCATGGTCGACGAGGACGTCTACTGCATCGACGTGCTCACCCAGGTCTCGGCCGGCACCAAGGCCCTGCAGTCCTTCGCGCTCTCCCTGCTGGAGGAGCACCTGCGGCACTGCGTCGCCGCGGCCGCGGAGGAGGGCGGCACCGAGCTGGACGCCAAGGTGGCGGAGGCCACCGCCGCGATCAGCCGCCTGCTGCGCAGCTGAACCGCCGGCCCTCCACCGCTCCGGAGACGCGCCCGGGGGCCCGCCGCTCCGGGGCCGCCGCTCCCGGGGCCCGCTAGCCGCCGGCCTCCCGGTCGACCGGCCCGGGCTCCGCCCGGTCCAGCAGCACCTCGTCGATCCGCTCGGTCGGCAGCCGGTCGCCGGAGCTGGCCGTCGCGGCGATCATCAGCTCGCCGGCCAGCTCGATCTCGTCGAGGGCCGCGTCGTCGTGGCCGCCGCTGCGGCCGCCCGTGGACGACACCACTCGCACCACCCCTTCAGTGCCTCGCCAGCCCGGGCGGCAGCCACCCGGAGTCCAGCCTAGGCACTTCGGGGCCCGCCCACATGGCACGGACGGGCCATCTCGGCGCCGCCGAAACGGGTGGCCGTCGCTCCCCGGACGGCCACCCGCCCCGGCGGCACCCCGTCTCGCCCCGGCACCGGAGCGCTGCCCCGGCGGCCCAGGGCGTGTCGGGCCCGCCCTACTTCGGGCTCTCCGTGGGCTTCATCTGGTAGATGTCCGAGGCCGAGGGCTCGGCCGCCTCGACCGGCTTGCCGAAGTCCGCCAGCGAGGTCGTCGACGTCACCTTCACCTGGTCCTTGGGCTCCTTCGAGCCGGCCACCCCGGCGAAGGTGAACACCTCGACCACCTTGCGCAGCCGGCCCTGGTCGTCCAGCCAGGCGTCGTACGGGACCTCCTTGACGGTGAAGGTCTGCGCACCCATCCGCAGACCGTCCCCGCCCCGGCCGCCGGTCGCGTCGGCGGCCTTCGCCAGGTCCAGGGTGCCCCGGTAGTGGTGCAGCGCGACCCCGTCGACGGTCTCGGTGCCCACCGCGTCCGCCTTCTGGGCCCCGCGCAGCGCCCCCGCGGCCGAGGCCGGGTCGGTCGCGCCGCTGCTGACCAGGTTGCCGTCGGGCAGCTGGCGCACGTCCAGCTTGACCCACTTGCCCTCGGGGACCTTGGCGCCGCTGTTCTGGAGGTAGACGGTGCCCGGCAGGACCACCTCGACGATCTTCCCGGTGGTCGCCGCGCCCGGCGGCACCTGGACCTCCAGCCGGCCGATCCGCTTCACGTAGTCGTAGCCGCCGGTGCCGCTGAACGAGGCCTTCTTCTCGGCCGACTCGGTGACCAGCTCGGTCGCGGTGCGGGCGGAGCCGGTGCGGCCGGTGATGTCGGCGGCGTTGCGCACCGCCGTCAGCGGGTCCGCGGCGAGCTGGTCGGGGGCGCCCGACTGCTGGTCGGAGGAGCCGCTGACGGCGCCGCCGGAGCAGCCGGCGGCCCCCGCCGCCAGGGCGGCGGCGAGCAGGGCGGCCCCGGCCGCCGAGCGCAGGTGCGCACCCGGACGGCCTGCCGGCCTCCCGGTGCGCTGCTGGTCGGTCATCTTCATCCTCGCGACAACCCCCTCGGGCCCGACTGCCCCGCCGGACCCCCTCGGGTGGGCAGAGCTCTTTCCGGGCAAACGAGTTGGGGCGAGAAGAGTCACGGGTGTCCGGGTCGCGGATCCGTCGCGGCCGGGGCGTCCGGCACGTTACGGTGAACCACGTGCACAGTGAGCTGCCGGTCGCACCCGGCACCGCCCGGATGCCCGAACACCACCTCACGGTCGGCGAACGCGGTTCCTTCGCCTTCGCGACCTGCAGCTGCGGCTGGTACTCCCCGGCCCGCCGCTCGCGCGACCTGGCCCGCCGGGAAGGGGCCGACCACCTCGCCGAGAACGGCGCCGAGCCGGACTGACCCCCACCGGGCCCCGGAGCCGCGGGGCGGGGTCAGGCCGCCAGATCGGACTCCGGCGGCTGCTCCCCGGTCCGCACCGCCCCGCGCCCGCGCCGACGGCCGCGCGGACCGGCTCCGCCCCGGGCCGCGCCGCCGCGCTCGGGCGCCCGGACCAGCGGGGCGACCGCCGTCCGGCTCAGCGCGTGGCAGAACGGCACCAGCACGGCCATCGCGATCGGCGCCAGCAGCAGCACCACGGCGACGGCGAGCGCGAAGCCACCGATCACGTCGGTCGGATAGTGGACGCCCATGAACATCCGGCAGAAGCCCTGGAGCAGCGCCAGCCCGCCGGCGATCCAGCCCAGTCTGCGGTTCACCAGGAACAGCGCCACCGCGACGCCCATGGTCATGGTCGAGTGGTCGCTGACGAAGGAGTGGGTGCCGGCCTTGCCGTCCACCAGGACCAGCAGCCCGGGATGGTCGACGAAGGGTCGGGGGCGGTTCACGATCGCGGCGATCGGCAGGTTGGCCAGCTCGGCGATCGCCACCGAGAGCGGCACCCAGAGCAGCCCCGCCATCGCCACCGGCGCGTCCGGACGGCGTCTCGCCTGGAGCCAGGCCACCAGGCCGAGCATCGCCAGACCGATCAGGATGCCGTACTCGCCGATCCACGAGACCAGGTGGTCCAGCCACTGCGGGGAGCGCTTGGCCAGGCCGTTGACGGCGTAGAGCAGGTCGAGGTCGGGGTTGGTCGTGTCGGCAAGCGGCGTCGACACGCCGCACCTCCTTCTGGTCTGCACCTGATCGTCATCGTCGTGGCGGGGCCCGTCCGGCGCGGAGAGCTGACGGCGGGCCACCGGAGGAAACGTCATTTCCGGGGCACAGCGTTCCACGGAAACGCGCGGTTATCGAAACTTGACTCAGCGTCCACAGTGCGCACACAGGTCCCGTCCGACCCGGCCGCACCGGGGGCTACCGGCCGGCCCCGGCGGGGCTCGGCCCGGCCTGCGCGGGCGGGGCGGCGGCCGCCGGCTGGGCGGGGGTCGCCGGGGCGCCGGCCGGGGCGGTGGGCTCCGTCCCGGCCGGTCGGCTCGGGGCGTTGACGGCGCCCTCGTTGTTGCGGGTGGGCAGCGCCTGGGCGCCGTCCGAGGTGACCCGGGTCGCGCCGATGTACTCCCTGGTGTCGATCTTGTCGTAGCGGATCACCGCGCCGGTGTGCGGCGCATTGATCATGTACCCGCCGCCGACGTAGATCCCCACGTGGTGGATGCTCCGCGGATCGCTCAGGTCCGTCGCCCAGAACACCAGGTCGCCCGGCCGCAGCTGGTCGCGCGACGGGTGCGGACCGGCGTACCACTGGTCGTTGGCCACCCGGGGCAGGGTGATGCCCACACTGGCGAACGCCGCCTGGGTCAGGCCCGAGCAGTCGAACCGCCCGTTCTGCGAGGGCAGCCCCTCACCGCCCCACAGGTACGGGGTGCCGAGCTTGGTCTGCGCGAAGTAGATCGCGGCCGACGACTGCGCGGACACCTCCAGCGGCGCGGTCGGGGAGGCCGGCGCCGTGAAGCTGCGGGCCATCGCCTGGATGTTCCGCACGTACCCCTGGGTCTCCTTGTACGGCGGCACCCCGTTGTACTTCTCCACCGCGCCCTCGCCGGCGTTGTACGCGGCCAGCAGGTTGGCCTGCGGGTCGCCGGGGACCTGTGCGACCCGTCTGGCGATCGCGCAGTCGTAGGTCGCCGCCGAGGCGATCGCGTCCAGCGGGTCCCAGACGTCCGCCCTGCCGTCCCCGTTGCCGTCCGTGGCGTAGCTGGGCCAGGTGCCCGGCATGAACTGCGCCATCCCCTGCGCCCCGACCCCGGAACGCGCCTTCGGGTCGAAACCGCTCTCCTGGTACAGCTGCGCCGCGAGCATCGGGGGGGAGATCTGCGGGCAGAGCGTTCCCCATCGCTGGATCGGGTCCTGGTAGGCCGCGGGGACCGTCCCGGGGGAGAGGGCGGAACGATTCGCCGACTGCTGCGGCGTCCCACTTGCCGCATAAGTCCCCATCGTCACCAGCCCGATGAACCCGAACGCAACAACTCCCGCAGCGGCGGCGGCCGTACCGGCCTTCCGGAGTACCATCAGCACCATCCCGACGAATCGTCAGTCGAAGTGTCCCGGAAGGCGTTGCTCACCGCAATCATCAGAGATACGAACAGTGAGCGCTATCCTTCGTACGGTGTACATCCTGGCGTACGTGTCCGATGCCTCACGACCAATTCGCGAGAAGTAGCCAAGTCGACATCAGATCTGGCCAAGAATAGGTACCGACCCTTCGCGCGGGCCGGGTCCGGGCCCTTGAATTTGCCTGATCGGGCGGTGAGATGGATATGAACCTGAGCAGCGTGCACACCAATGCGGTCGGCCACCTGGCCGAGGACCCCCCCAAGAAGCCGAACATCGACACCATCATCGGCGGAATCGCCCCGGATTGGGGGCCGTTCGCGACCCTCGGCTCGGAGGCGCGCGTGATGGTCGAGGTGATCATGGCCGTCGCCATCCTCGCCTGCCTGGGCATCGCGGTCTGGGGTGCGGCCAAGCAGCGGATCGGAGCGACCGCTATGCGCGACAGCTTCGGCGCCGAACAGGGCAAGGGGCTGATCGTCGCCGGACTGACCGGCGTGTTCATCATCGGATCACTCGGCACTCTGTTCACCATTGTCTACGGCATGGCCATCTGACGATCGGACAGCAGTAGTCCGAGCTGCCCGAGGCCGGGCCCCCGTCCGGACCCCACCGACGGCCGTCCCGCCAGGTACCCACCCCCGATCCCACCCTCCGTCCGCGCCCGCCCCCGGGTGGAGGGCCCCCGGAGCCGCCCCGGCTCCCCGCACCAGGAGGGCCGCCGTGCCGTTGTCCGACGACCAGCCGCGCACCCGCACGCGGCTGCCGGTCGGCGAACAGTCCTCCCCCCAGCAGAACCACCGTCAGTCCCGCCCGCTGCGCGGTCTGCTGGCCGTCCTGGTCGTCGTCACCCTGCTCGTGGTGGCCATCGCCATCGCCAACCGCGTCACACCCGGCACCGGAGGCGGAGACGGCGGCGGCTCCGCCGACCGCGCCGGCTCCGGCGCGGGCCCCGCCCCCAGCGGCGACCAGCCCGCCGGCACCACCGTCAACGGCATCCTCACCGGCTACCCGCACACCGAACCCGGCGCCCAGTCCGCCGCCACCAACTACGCGGTGGCGATCGGCTCGGCGGACATGTTCCGCACCGACAGCCGACACGCCATCGTCGCCACCATCGCCGACCCGGGCGCACTCGCGGGGCTGCAGAGCCGGCTGGACCAGGGGTTCGGCGGCGACACCGCCACCCGCTACGGACTCGACGCCCAGGGCCACGCGCCCAAGGGCCTCACCTTCGTCAGCCGCACGGTACCGGTCGGCGCCAAGTCGACGGGCGGCTACAGCGACGACGACACCAAGGTCGAAGTGTGGTGCACCGGCCTCACCGGCCTCGCCGGCGAGCGCTCCGTCCAGCCGGTGACCACCAACTGGTTCACCCTCACCCTCTCGCTGCACTGGACGGGCAGCGACTGGAAGCTCAGCGACTACACGAGCAGGCAGGGCCCCGCGCCGGTGCCAGCAGATCAGCAGGCCGCCACCGCCGATGAGATCACCGGCGCCGTCCAGCAGTTCGGGGGGTTCCGCTTTGCGCGTTGACCAGACCTCACGCCGATCCGGCGCACGGCGCCGAGTGGGCACCCTTGTCGGCGCGCTGGCCGCTCTGCAGCTGACTGCGCTGTCGGCAGCTCAGCGGGTGTTCGCAGAGCCGTCACCGACCCCGAAGCCGAGCGGAACGGGCAACCCCAATTGCCCGGACCTGCCGATTTCTGGCAGCGACATCCTCTGTGCTGACAAGCCCGGCGGTGGTTCCCTCCCCGGGAGTGGCACCGTCGGGGCTGTGACCGATCCGTTGGGGTCGTTGGCCAAGAGCTGTGCGCAGGCCGCGGCGTGGGTGGTGCGGAAGTTGTCGGGGGCGATCGACGGGACGACGCAGGTGGACTTCACCAATGCGTCGTTCCTGCAGCAGTACGCCGTGGTGTTCGCCGTGTCGACGGTGATCACGCTGGTGCTGTGGCTGCTGGCGGTGGCGAAGCGGGCGGTGCGGGGGGCGCCGTTGACGACGGCGTTCTCGGAAGCGATCGGCTTCCTGTGGCTGACGGTGGTGGCGTCGGCGTTCACGCCGTTGATCCTGTTCACCGTGGTGAGCGTGACGGACGGGCTGGCCAAGGCGATAGCGGTCGGGACGAAGACGGACACCGGGTCGTACCTGGGCGGGTTCGCCGACACGTTGGAGAAGGGTGACGTGGGCGGTGGTCCGCTGATCCTGGTGATCGTGTCGCTGGTCGCGGTGCTGGCGGCGGCGGTGCTCTGGATCGAGCTGCTGATCCGGGCGGCGATGCTGTACGTCGGCGCGCTGCTGGGTACGGCGGTGTACGCGGGGCTGGTGGACCGGCAGTTGTGGAAGCACGTGCGGCGCTGGGCGGGGGTGATGCTGGCGGTGGACCTGGCGAAGCCGATCATCGTGGTCATCCTGGGTCTGGCGGGTGCGGTGGCGACCGGGGCCGGGGCCGACGACGACTTCGCCCGGGTGTTGTCCGGGCTGGCGATCCTGTTCCTGTCGATCTTCGCGAGTGCCGCGGTCTACCGCTTCGTGCCGGGCTTCGGCGACGAGCTGCTGAACATGCGCGGGGCCCGGGCCAACGCCGTGCAGGCGGGTTCGGCGATGATCAACGGCACCGCGAACCTGATGAAGCAGGGCATCACCACCCATGGTGACCGCGGTCCGCAGGCGGCCGGTGGTGGTGGGGGTGCCGGCGGCGGTTCGGTCGCGCCGGGCATCGCCGCCCACGCCGGCCGGACGCCGTCCCCGCCGCCGCAGGGCGGGCCGCCGCAGGCCTCGGCCTCGATCCGCGACAGCAATCCAGCGAAGGGAGGGTGACGGGTAAGTGAGCAGTGAACCGCTCGGCCAGTACGGTGCCCAGTACGCCCAGCCGTACGTGCACCAGCGCCGCACCTACCTGATCGGCAAGGCCCGCCCGAACGCGCCGATCGGCCGGAACCGGGAGTCCGGCGAGATCATGCTGATCATCTTCGGGGCTTTCCTCGGGATGCTCTGGGGCTTGTTGATGCCGGTCCTGCCGCTGCGGATCGGCGGGCTGGTCGGTCTGCCGGCGCTCGCGATCGCGGCCGTGTACGTGCCGTACCGCAAGCGGACGTTCTACAAGTGGGTGGAGATCAACCGCACCTACCGCCGGACGGTCCGCAGCGGGCGGGCGGTGTGGCGTTCGGACGTGATGGACGCGGGCACCCGGTTGGACGGCCGGGAGGTGGAGGTCGGTCCGCCGCCGGGGGTGGGGCGGCTGCGCTGGCTGACGGCACCGTTCGGGCCGGACGAGGTCGGGGTGCTGATGCACCTGGAGCGGCGCACGGTGACGGCCGCGATCGAGATCGAGGGCCCGGGTGTCGGTCTGCGCGACTCGGAGGACCAGGAGGCCCTGGTCGACCGCTTCGGGACGCTGTTGAAGCACGTCGCGAACGGGGACGGCTTCGTGACCCGGCTGCAGATCCTGGCCCGGACGCTGCCGGCCGACCCGGACGCGCACGCCAAGGACGTCGAGCGCCGCGGGGACCCGTCCTCGCCGCGCTGGCTGCAGGACTCGTACGACCAGCTCCAGTCGATGGTGTCGACCTCCTCGGAGCAGCACCGGGCGTACCTGGTGGCCTGCATGCACTACACCCGTGACCTGGCGGCCGAGGCGCACGCGATGGGCCGGACGGCGACCGGGCGGCGGGCGCGGGACGACGAGGGGCTGGCGGCCGTGATGGCGCGCGAGCTGACCGACATCTGCGCCCGGCTGGCCGAGGCGGACATCCGGGTGCGCCAGCCGCTGGGCCAGGCTCGGCTCTCCTCGCTGCTGCACTCGATGTACGACCCGGACCACCCGATCGACCACATCCAGGCGATGTCCCGGCGCAATGCCTGGCCGGCCGAGCTGGACGCGACCGACCCGCAGTACCTGCAGGCGAAGACCCGGGAGTCGGCGACCCGGGAGCCGTGGTGCCACGCCACCGCGTGGGTCAAGGAGTGGCCGCTCACCCCGGTGGGCGTCAACTTCCTGGCGCCGCTGCTGGTGCACACTCCGGACGTGATCCGGACGGTGGCGGTGACGATGGACCTGGAGCCCACCGACGTCGCGATCGAGCGGATGCTGACCGAGAAGACCAACGACGAGGCCGAGGCCAGCCGTGCGGCGAAGATGAACCGGACGGTCGACCCGCGTGACCTGGCGCACACCGGCCGGGTGGACCAGCGCGGTGACGACCTGGCCTCCGGCGCGGCCGGGGTGAACCTGGTCGGCTACATCACGGTCTCCTCGCGCAACCCCGACGCGCTGGCCCGCGACAAGCGGACCATCCGGGCCTCGGCCGGCAAGAGCTACCTCAAGCTGGAGTGGTGCGACCGCGAGCACCACCGGGCCTTCGTCAACACCCTCCCGTTCGCCACCGGCATCCGCCGCTGAGCCGCCCGGGCGCACCCGCCCGACCCCGCACGTCCGCCCGACCCCGCCCGACCCCGCACGTCCGTACGTCCACCGCTGACCCGTCAGGAGGCCGCCCATGGCGCTCGGCAACCTCACCGAGGCGTTCACCAGCCTGATGTTCGGCAAGGTGGAGACCACCCGCCTGCCGGTGCGCACCTCCACCGGCCAGGCGCAGGCCGTCTATCTGCCCACCGCCGCCCCCGGGTTGGGCGACTCCGGCGTGATCATCGGGCGGGAGGTGTACAGCGGCAAGGGGTACGTGTACGACCCCTTCCAGCTGTACGGGCAGCAGCTGCCGGCCCCGCACTGGCTGGTGCTCGGCGAGTCCGGCAACGGCAAGTCGGCGCTGGAGAAGACGTACGTGCTGCGGCAGTTGAGGTTCCGGGACCGCCAGGTCGTGGTGCTGGACGCGCAGGGCGAGGACGGCGTGGGCGAGTGGAACCTGATCGCCAACGCGCTGGGCATAAAGCCGGTCCGGCTGGATCCGATGGCGGCCCGGGACGGCGGGGTGAAGCTCAACCCGCTGGACCCGGCGATCACCCAGACCGGCCAGCTGTCGCTGCTGCGCACCATCGTCGAGGTGGCGATGGGGCGTGGGCTGGAGGAGCGGGCCGGCTTCGCACTGAAGGCCGCGCACGCCCACGTGGTGTCCTCGGTGAAGGATCGCCAGCCGGTGCTGGACGACATCATCGACACCCTGCGCAACCCCGAGCTGTCCTCGGTGGAGTCGCTGGGCGTGGCGGTGGGCGAGGTGCAGTCCTGGGGTCTGGACGTGGCGCTGGTGCTGGACCGGCTGGTCGACGGTGACCTGCGCGGCATGTTCGACGGGTCGACCACCGACGGCATCGACCTGGACGCGCCGCTGATCGTCTTCGACCTCTCGCACATCGACCGCAACTCGATCGCGATGCCGATCCTGATGGCGATCGTCGGGGTGTGGCTGGAGCACACCTGGATCCGGCCGGACCGGAAGAAGCGCATCTTCCTGGTCGAGGAGGCCTGGCACATCATCAACAGCCCCTTCGTGGCGCAGCTCTTCCAGCGGCTGCTGAAGTTCGGCCGCCGGCTCGGCCTGTCCTTCGTCGCGGTGGTGCACCACCTGTCCGACGTGGTGGACGGCGCGGCGGCCAAGGAGGCTTCGGCGATCCTGAAGATGGCCTCCACCCGGACGATCTACATGCAGAAGGCCGAGGAGGCGCGGGCCACCGGCCGGGTGCTGGGCCTGCCGCGCTGGGCGGTGGAGATCATCCCCACCCTGTCGCCGGGCATCGCGGTCTGGGACGTCAACGGCAACGTCCAGGTGGTCAAGCACATCATCACCGAGGCGGAGCGTCCGCTGGTCTACACCGACCGTGCGATGACCGAGGACGCGGTGGCCGAACGGGAGCGCGCGGAGCGGCAGTTGGCCGCGGAGCCGGGCGTCTGAGCGGGTCCCGGGGGCGTCTCTCCGCAGGGTTCGCACTCCGCGGACGGCGATGGTTCGTCAGGAGGTAATGCTCTCGTTACGTCCGACGTCCTGACAGCTACGCGCGTTGACCCTAGGCTTCGCAGTCGCAACACATGCCCGTACGCCGATGCTGTCCGCAGCCGGTACTCCTTCCAAGGTGCAGGGGAACCCTTCATGCTCACCGCCAGATCCCGACGGACGGCGCTCGCCGTCGTCGCCGCCGCAGGTCTGTTCGGCACGGTGGCCGTGCCGACGGCCGCCCAGGCCGCCGACGCCAACGCCAAGCGCCACAAGACCGTCAACCTCCAGCTGCTGGCGATCAACGACTTCCACGGCAACCTGGAGCCCCCGGCCGGCTCGTCCGGCACGATCAAGGAGATCGACCCGGCCACCGGCAAGGAGGTCGCCACCCCGGCCGGCGGCATCGAGTACCTGGCCACCGAGCTGCGCAAGGCGCGGATCCCGGCCGACGACTCGATCACCGTCGCGGCCGGCGACATCATCGGCGCCTCCCCGCTCACCTCGGCGCTCTTCCACGACGAGCCGACCATCGAGGCGATGGACAAGCTCGGCCTGGACGTCACCTCCGTGGGCAACCACGAGTTCGACGAGGGTGCGCAGGAGCTGCGGCGCATGCAGGAGGGCGGCTGCCACCCGACCGACGGCTGCTACGAGCCCGGCCGCACCTTCAAGGGCGCCAACTTCAACTACCTGTCGGCCAACGTCACCGACGAGAAGACCGGCAAGCCGCTGCTGGCCCCGTACTGGGTGACCAAGTCCCAGGGCGTGAAGGTCGGCTTCATCGGCGTCACCCTGGAGGGCACGCCGAACATCGTGACCGCCGAGGGCGTCAAGGGCCTGAAGTTCGCCAACGAGGTCACCACGATCAACAAGTACGCCGCCGAGCTCAAGGCCAAGGGCGTCAACTCGATCGTCGCGCTGATCCACGAGGGCGGCTACCCGGCCGGCAGCGTCTACAACTACGACTGCGGAGCGGCCGGCCAGGGCGTCTCCGGCCCGATCGTCGACATCGCGAAGAAGATCGACCCGGCGGTCGGCGCCATCGTCACCGGCCACACCCACAACGCGTACGCCTGCAGCATCCCCGACCCCAACGGCGTCCCGCGCTCGGTGACCAGTGCCGCCTCCTTCGGCCGGCTCTTCACCGAGATCGACATGAAGCTGGACAAGACCACCGGCGAGATCGTGCGCCCCTCGGTCAAGGCCGAGAACCACGTGGTGCGCCGCACGGTCGACAAGGCGCCCGACATGACGGCGCTGGTCGACCGCTACTCCAAGCTGGCCGCCCCGATCGCCAACCGGCCGATCGGCTACATCGCCTCGGACATCAACGGCCGCGGCAACAGCGACCTGGAGAAGCCGCTCGGTGACGTGATCGCCGACGCGCAGCTCGCCGGGCTGGCCCCGGCCGACAAGGGCGGCGCGCAGGTCGCCTTCATGAACCCCGGCGGCATCCGCTCCGACCTGGTGTACAAGGCCTCGGGCGGCGAGGGCGACGGCGTGGTGACCTACGGCGAGGCGTTCACCGTCCAGCCGTTCACCAACATGATGCAGGTCAAGACGCTGACCGGCGCCCAGCTGATCCAGCTGCTCCAGCAGCAGGTGAGCGGCTCCAACACCGCCGCGCCGAAGGTCCTCCAGGTGTCGTCGAACCTGCACTACACCCTGGACATGCGCAAGACCGGTGCGGACCGGGTGGTCCTGGACTCGGTCCGGCTGAACGGCGCCCCGGTCGACCCGGCCGGCAGCTACCGGGTCGCGGCCAACGAGTTCCTGGCCGGCGGCGGCGACGGCTTCCCGGCCTTCGCGGCCGGCACCGACAAGCTGGTCGGCGCCTCGGACCTGGACGTCTTCGCTGCCTACCTGAGCGCCCACAGCTCGGCGGCCTCGCCGCTCCGGGCGCCGGCGCAGGACCGGATCAAGGTCATCGGCCCGGGCAGCGACATCGACTGACCGGAGCCGGCTCCCGGAGGGGGCGGGCGGGGCGCTGTCGGGGCGCCCCGCCCGCCCCTCCGTCATTCCGGGGCGGGGCCGCCGGGCAGCCGGACGGTGGCCAGCGCGCCCGGACCGCCGTCGGGGGCGGGGCCGAGGGAGACCTCGCCGCCCGCCTCCCGGACGCTCTGGGCGACGATCGACAGCCCGAGGCCGGAGCCGGGCAGCTGGCGCGAGGAGGGCGAGCGCCAGAACCGGTCGAAGACGTACTGGAGTTCGTCCGGCGGGATGCCGGGGCCGTGGTCGCGGACGGTCAGCACGCCCTGGTGCAGCCGGACTTCGATGGTCCCGCCGGGCGGGCTGTACTTGACCGCGTTGTCCAGCAGGTTGATCACCGCCCGTTCCAGCCCGGAGGCGTCGCCGTGCACGTACCAGGGGTCGGTGTCGGTCTCGAAGACGAGCCCGGGGCCGCGGAGCTCGGCCCGTTCGACGGCCCGTCCGGCGATCTCGTGCAGGGCGACCACGGTGAGGGCCGGGCCGCTCTTCGGGGTGTCCGGGCGGGAGAGCTGGAGCAGGTCGCCGATCAGGACGGTGAGTTCCTGCATCTGCGCCTTCATGTTGCCGAGCAGCTTGGTCCTGGTCGCGGCGGGCAGCGGGCGGCCGGTCCGGTCGCTGCGGATCAGCAGGTCGACGTTGGTGCGCAGGGAGGTCAGCGGGGTGCGGAGCTCGTGCCCGGCGTCGGCGATCAGCCGGGTCTGCCGCTCGCGGGAGTTGGCGAGGGCGGTGCTCATCGAGTTGAACGAGGCGGACAGCCGGGCGATCTCGTCGTCGCCGCGCACCGGGATGGTGGTGCCGACCTCCTCGGTCCGGGCGATGTGCTCGACGGCGCCGGTGAGGTGGTCGACGGGCTTGAGCGAGGAGTGGGCGACCAGACGGCCGGCGATGGCGGCGAGCAGGATGCCGCCGGCGGAGACGGAGCCGAGGAGGATGGCGAGGCCCTGCAGGGAGTCCTCGACGGGCTGGGTCGGCGCCGCGACCATGACCAGGACCGGCGGGTAGCCCGGGTTGACGTTGGGGTACCAGGCCAGCCGGACCATGGCGGGCTTGCCGTCGGTGTACTGCCCGTCGCGGATGACGGGCTGGGCCTTCTTGAGCGCGAAGACCTTGGCGTCGCTCGGCTGGATGACGACCGCCCGCTTGGCGCCGGGCGGCAGGCAGACCTGGGTCAGGTCGGAGGACACGTTCTGGGTGTCCCGCAACGGCGGGCTGCCCAGGTCCGACGGCGGACGGCTGCTCCGCGGGGTGGCCAGCGACAGGGCGAGTGCCTCCTGCGGCGTGGATCCGCAGGGGATGTTGCCGTTCTTGGACAGCGGTTCCGGCTCGGCGCTGAGCAGGTCGGTGCGCACCTGGTCGTACAACTGCTTCTCCACGATGAACCAGCACGCCAGCGCCGACAGCGCGATCGCCACCGCCACCGCGGCCGCGCTCAGGAAGGTGAGGCGGCTGCGCAGCGAGCGGGAGCGGAACCAGTGGACCAGGCGCTGCCGGCGGCCCGGCGTGCGGGGCGGGGTCAGTGGAGGGGGCGGAACGTTGTTCACGCGCTCGTGCCGGCGGCCGGGCGCAGGGCGTAGCCGACGCCGCGGACGGTCTGGATCAGGCGGGGCATGCCGCCCTGCTCGGTCTTGCGGCGCAGGTACATCACGTACACGTCCAGGGAGTTGGAGGAGGGCTCGAAGTCGAAGCCCCAGACCGCCTTGAGGATCTGTTCGCGGGTGAGGACCTGGCGGGGGTGGGCGAGGAACATCTCCAGCAGCATGAACTCGGTGCGGGTGAGCTCGATCGGCTTGCCGGCCCGGGTGACCTCGCGGGTGGCGGTGTTCATCCGCAGGTCGGCGAAGGCGAGCACCTCGCTCTCGTCCTCGGCGGCGGCGCGGGCCGCGGCCTCGACGGCGAGGGCGTTGCGGCGCAGCAGGGCACGGACGCGGGCGAGGAGTTCGTCGAGCTCGAAGGGCTTGGCGAGGTAGTCGTCGGCGCCGACGTCGAGGCCGGTGACGCGGTCGCCGACGGCGTCGCGGGCGGTCAGCATCAGCACCGGGACGGTGTCGCCGCGCGAGCGCATCCGGCGGACGGCGGTGAGGCCGTCCATCCGGGGCATCATGATGTCCAGCAGGACGAGGTCGGGCCGGTCGCGTTCGACGGACTCCAGGGCTTCGTAGCCGTCGGTGGCGGTGGCGACCTCGTACCCCTCGAAGGCGAGGCTGCTCTCCAGGGCGTCCCGGAGGGCGGGTTCGTCGTCGACCACGAGGAGCCGGGCGGAGGGGTGGCCGGCCTCGGCGGCGGTGCGGTCGTCGGCGGACGGGGTCATGGGCGGGTGCCCTTTCTCGTCGGTTGGGGGGCCTGCTGGGAGCAATTGTCCGTCTCAGGGAGTGCGGATCACAGACTCTGGCCGGCTTCGAGCTTCGGCAGGACCTGCTTGATGTCGTTGATCGGGATGGCGAAGCCGAGGCCGACGCTGCCGGCCGAGCCGCTGCCGGAGGAGCCGGAGCCGCCGGGCGCGTACATCGCCGAGTTGATCGCGATGACCTGGCCGCCGGCGTTGATCAGCGGGCCGCCGGAGTTTCCGGGGTTGAGCGCGGCGTCGGTCTGGAAGGCCTTGTAGGTGGTGGTGCTGCCGCTGTCCGACTGCGGGGCGGTGCCGCGCCCGCCGGGCAGGCCGGGCAGGAAGGGGAGGCCGAAGCCGCCGTTGCTGCTGGTGCTGCCCTCGTCGAGCTGGACGGTGACGTCGCGGTTCTCGGCGCTGATGATGCCGGAGGTGACGGTGCCGGTGAGGCCGTCGGGGTTGCCGATGGCGACGACCGGGTCGCCGATGGCCACGGCGGACGAGTCGCCGAGGACGGCGGGGGTGAGGTTCTTCGCGCCGGTGGCGGTGATCACGGCGACGTCGAGGGCCTTGTCGGTGCCGGTGACGGTGGCCCGGGCGGTGGAGCCGTCCTTGAAGGTGACGGTGATCGTGCCGCCGGCGGCCGCGGTGTCGATCACGTGGTAGTTGGTGAGGATCTGCCCGTCGGTGTTCAGGACGACGCCGGTGCCGGTGGCCGTGCCGTTGCCGTTCTTGACGGTGATCTGGACGGTGCTGGGCGAGACGGCGGCGGCGACGGCGGCCACGTCGGCGCTGCCGTCGGAGCGGGCGGAGACCGGGCTGGCGATGGTCCCGACGCGGTTGCCGGAGCCCTGCCGGTCGGTGGCGACCAGTCCGCCGGTGACCCCGCCGAGGACGGCGGCGACCGCGGCGACGGCGGTGACCATGGCGAGCCGGCCGCGCAGCAGTCCGCGCCGGGCCCGGCCGCCGTGGTGGCCGGGGCCCTCGGGGGAGTCCGGCCCGAGGATCGTGGGCGGCTCGGGCGGGATCGGCGGGGGAGGCGGCGGTCCGTCGAAGCCGCCGTCGGAGTGGTCCTCGCGGTAGCCGTACCCGGTGTCGTGGCCGGTGCCGTACCCGGTGTCGTGGCCGTACCCGGTGCCGTGCTCGTACCCGGTCGGGCCGGTGGCGCTCGCGCCGGCGCCGAGCACGGTGCCCTCGATCACCCGGGGCTCCTGGGCGCGGTACGGCCCGTCCTGCGGGTGGGGCTGGTACGGGCCGTACTGCTCGCTGGGGTGCCGCTGCTGTTCGCTCATGACGACCAAGCTCGACCCGGTGCATGAGGAGTGCATGAGAACCGGCTCAGAAGGGGGAGAGAAGCCCGTTGGGTTCTCATAAAGCCTGGTCAGGCTGCCTGCCGAGCGGAATCGGCTACTCCGGTGCGGATCGGCCGCCGTTGTCGCCGCCGCAGCCGCAGGAGCGGCGGATGACCAGCCGGGACGGGAACGTGCGGACCCGCTCGGTGTCCGATCCGGGCACCATCAGCGAGTCGTCCAGCACCAGGTCCACGGCGGCCCGGGCCATCGCGTCGCGGTCGGAGGCGACGGTGGTCAGCGGCGGGTCGGCGAGCGCGGCCTCGGGCACGTCGTCGAAGCCGGCCACCGCCAGGTCCTCGGGGACGCGCAGGCCGACCTCGCGGGCGGCCCGCAGCACGCCGATCGCCTGGTCGTCGGTGGAGCAGAACACCGCCCGCGGCCGGTCCGGCGAGCGGAGCAGGCCGAGCGCGACGTCGTAGGCGCCGTAGCGGTGGAAGGGCGCGTCGATCAGGTGCGGCTCGGTGGGGATGCCGTGCGCGTCCATGGCGCGCTGCCAGCCCTCGACGTGGTCGATGACCGGGTCGCCGGGGGCGGGGGACTCGACCGGGCCGCCGAAGCAGGCCACGTACGGGTGCCCGTGCACCTCCAGCAGGTGGCGCACGATCGCCTCGGCGCCCGCCACGTCGTCGGTGACCACCGCGACGTCGTCGATCGCCTCGGGCCGGCGGTGCAGCAGCACCACCTTGGCGCCCTCCATCGCGGCGAACTCCTCGGCGGCGCGCTGCGAGGGGCCCTGGCTGACCAGGATCAGGCCGGAGACGCGCATCCCGAGGAAGGCGCGGACGTAGTGCACCTCGCGGTCGTCCACGTAGTCGGAGTTGCCGATCAGCACGAGCTTGCCGCGCTCGGAGGCGGCCCGTTCCACGGCGTGCGCCATCTCGGCGAAGAAGGGCTGGCGGGCGTCGGGGACGACCATGCCGATCAGGTTGGTGCGCCGGGAGGCCATCGCCTGGGCGACACTGTTCGGCCGGTAGCCGAGCTGGTCGATCGCCGCGAGGACCTTCTCCCGGGTCGCGGGCGCGACCGGGCGCGGCCCGTTGTTGATGACGTAGCTGACGACCGCGGTCGAGGTACCAGCCAGCCGGGCTACATCGTCGCGCGTCACTTTGGCCACGGGGGGAGTCTACGCGTGTGGCCCCCGGGGCGGCAGTGGGGTCCGGGGCCCTGTTCCGCAGGCCGACGAAGGCCTCCGGGAGGAACCGGACAAGCCGGGCGGGGGCGGCCCGCCCGGCCCCGTACCGGTCCCGTGCTCGCCTCCGCGCCGGCTCCGAACGGCCCGGCCTCAGGCCTCCAGGGGGGCCGCGGGCCGCTGGGCGAGTTCCGGCCGTTCGCCCTTCTCCGGCTTCTCCGGGACGACGAAGCGGTAGCCGACGTTGCGCACGGTGCCGATCAGCTGCTCGTGCTCCACGCCGAGCTTGGCGCGCAGCCGCCGGACGTGCACGTCCACGGTCCGGGTGCCGCCGAAGTAGTCGTAGCCCCAGACCTCCTGGAGCAGCTGCGCCCGGGTGAAGACCCGGCCGGGGTGCTGCGCGAGGTACTTGAGCAGCTCGAACTCCTTGAAGGTGAGGTCGAGCGCCCGGCCCTTGAGCTTGGCGGAGTAGGTGGCCTCGTCGACCGAGAGGTCGCCGTTGCGGATCTCCATCGGGCTGTCGTCGGCGTCGACCTGGAGGCGGCCGAGCGCGAGCCGCAGCCGGGCCTCGACCTCGGCCGGGCCGGCCGTGTCCAGCAGGACGTCGTCGATGCCCCACTCGGCGGTGACGGCGGCCAGGCCGCCCTCGGTGACCACCAGGATCAGCGGGCAGCCGATGCCGGTGGAGCGCAGCAGCTGGCAGAGGCTCCGGATCTGCGGGAGGTCACGCCGGCCGTCGACCAGGATGACGTCCGCGCTGGGGGTGTCCACGAGGGCCGCGCCCTCAGCGGGTGCCACCCGGACGTTGTGCAGCAGCAGTCCGAGGGCGGGCAGCACCTCGGCGGAGGGTTGCAGCGCATTGGTGAGGAGGAGGAGAGAACTCATACCCGGTGGTCCCCTTTCCGGGTCGTCGCGGTCGCGTTACGGCTGCCGCCACAGCCGGATGGCGCACGTGCTGGAGGGGAGGGAAGGACGACGGCCGGCCGCGGCGAACCGGTGGAGCGGGTGGCGAGCGGGGCGTGACGGCGACCGCGCCGAGGGGCCCGCGACCCCGGGCGCACCGTTTCTGCCCTGTTCATCACCGCGAACCCTCCGGTCTGGTCCGGTGCCGGGTGGCGGCCCGGTGCCGGGTGGCGATGCCCCGGTCGGCCGGGGCACGTCGTTGTGCCGCGTCGGGCGGGGCGGTTCCTGCTGCGCGCCGGGGGTGGGCCGACGAATCGCAAGAACGTCCGTACTGGCGTCCTGGAAGCACAAAAGGACCCGGGGGCGACTCTGCCCGGATCCCTCTTGGTGGTCGAGGATAGCCGACCGCCCCCTCCGCCGGGAGTGCCCGAATCCGGCGGTTCGCCCAATTCGGGCGTGCGCCGGGTGAGGCTGGACACAGCTTCGAGCGCCGGTCCGGTGCCGTCCGGCGGTGGCGCGCCGGGAGGCCGGTGCGCGCTCCGGGCCCCTCCGGCCAGGGCGATTGCCGCTCGTGGCGGCGGACACGCCATCATGGGACGCGCATCGGAGGCGCTGTCCGGGGTCCATCGTTCGGGTGGTCCGGCGGGCGTCGCGGTGGCGAGCCGGACCGGGGCACCGGGACCGGGCGAGGACGACGAGAAGGGGTGGCCCGATGGGCGCGACCACCGAGCCCGCCAGCGGCGCCCGGGTGCGCGGGACGATCCGCTACTGGGCGGCGGCGAAGTCCGAGGCCGGGCTGGCCGAGGAGCCGTACGAGGCGGCGACCCTCGCGGAGGCGCTGGCGGGGGCGAAGCGGCGGCACGCCGACCGGCCGAAGCTCGTCCGGCTGCTCGGACACTGTTCGTTCCTGGTCGACGGGGCCCAGGTGGGCGGCCGCGACCACACCACCGTCGCACTGACCGAGGGCGGGACGGTGGAGGTCCTCCCGCCGTTCGCGGGAGGCTGAGCAGCGTGACGGACATGAACAACCCGAACCATCCGAACCACCCCAACCGCGGCGGCTACGGCGAGTGGCCGCAGCAGCAGCCCTACCCGCAGCAGCCGCACCCGCAGCAGCAGCACTTCCCGCCGCAGCAGCAGCCGGGCCACCGGCCGCCGTACGGCTACCCGGTGGAGGACGCGGACGCGACCGCGGTGCTGCCGCCGGTGCCGGCCTTCGACGACGCCGACGCGACCACCCTGCTGCCGCCCGTGCCGGCGGCCGGCGACGCCGAGGCTACGGCGCTGCTGCCGCCGGTGGTGGTGTCCGGCCCGCCGGTCGCGCAGCAGCGTCCGCCGCAGCAGTACCGGGAACAGCCGCACCTGCGGCAGCCTCCGCAGCTGCACCAGCAGCCTCCGCAGGAGCGCCGGCAGCAGCCCCCGCAGCACCAGGAGCAGCCCCCGCAGTTGCAGGAGCAGCTCCAGCAGGCGCGGCAGCGGCGGCGGAAGCCGGAGCAGCGGGAGCGGCAGGCGCAGCCCCAGCCGGACCCGACGCTCCAGCTCCAGCAGCCGTCGAGGCCGCGGGCCCGGCACGCGGCTCCGCCGCCGCAGCCGGCCCCCGCGCAGCAGTCGGCGGAGGCCTTCGACCCGCCGACCATGACGCTCAAGCGCCCGGCCGCCCCCGGCCCGCTGGGTCCGGTCGGCACCCCCGGCCCGCTCGGCGCCCCGGCCGCACCGCCGTACCAGCCCGTCCCGCGGCAGGCGGCGGCGCCCGCGGGGCCGGGCGGTCGCACCGGCTCGCCGATCATCGACCCGGGTCTGCAGCCGGCCCTGATCACCGCCGGCGCGGCCGCGCTGCTGGCGGGCGGTGCCGCGCTGGGGCAGATCGCGCTGGCCCTGGTGGTCGCGCTGCTCCAGCTGCTGACGGCGGCCGGCTGGTTCCGGCTGAACGGCATGTGGCCGGCCCGGCAGGGCATCCTGCTCGCCGCGCTGGCCGGTTTCACGGCGGACGCGGCGGTGCTGCTGGCGGACTCCGACGGCGGCGTGGCGGCCGTGGTGGGCACCCTGGGCGGGTTCTTCCTGCTCGTCCTGGTGCTGCAGACGTTCCGCCCGTCGGACCCGAAGGAGCGGTTCTACGCGTTGACGGTGCTCGGCTCGGCCACCGTGGTGACGGTGCTGTGCACCGCGCTGCTGCTGGCGGACTGGGTGCCGGCCGCGGTGGGCGCGGTGGCGCTGGCCACTCTGCTGGCCGCGGCGCCGCTGCCCGGGCCGAAGGTGCTGGGCCCGGTGCTGGGGCTGGCGGCGGCGGTAGCGCTGGGCCTGGTGGTCGGGGCGCCGGTGGCGCTCGGGGCGCTGGCCGGGCTGGGGGCGCTGGTCGGCCGCCGGGTCGCGGCGTACGACTTCCCGTCCCGCTTCGTGCACATGACGGCGGGGGTGGCGCTGCCGCTGGCGGTGTCCGCGCCGCTGGTCTGGATCGCCACCGAGTTGCTGGCCTGACCCGTCCCGCCCCGGAACCATGTTCCGGGGCGGGACGTCGTACGGTCGTGCGGGGCCGGACGTGTCCCGCGTCCGCCGCGGCACGGCGGACGACCCACTGCGAGCGACCAGAGCGACCGGAACGACCGGAACGACCGACGACCACAGCGACGAACGAGCACTGCGACCGGCGACGACGGGGGACACGATGCGCGGATGGCTGAAGGCCACGATCAGCCTGGCGGTGCTGTCCGGCCTGCTGCTGGGCGCCGACCGGATCGCGGTGGGCGTGGCCGAGGACGAGGCCGCCGACCGGATCGTGAAGAGCGGCCGGATGAGCCAGCGCCCGGACGTCTCGATCGAGGGCTTCCCGTTCCTCACCCAGGTGGTGTCGATGAAGCTGGACGACGTCCGGATCTCCTCCGACGGCCTGACCGTCGGCGACGGCAGCCACCAGGTGGCGCTGCACTCGTTCAAGGCGCGGCTGTCCGGGGTCAAGGTCAGTGACAGCATGAGCAGCGCCACGGTGGACAGCGGCACCGGCAGCGGGGTGATCTCCTACCCGGACCTCGCGCAGCTGCTGCCGCCCGCCTCCGAGCTGCTGCACGGGACGAAGCTGCCGGTGGGCGGCAACTCCCGGCTGAGCCTGTCCTACGCCGGGCCGGGCAAGGTCAAGGCCTCGCTGGGGCCGATCGCGATCGGCGAGGGCAACGTCCACAACAAGGGCAACACCGTCACGGTGGACGGTTTCCGGCTGAGCTCGCTGGCGGGCA
Organism: Kitasatospora sp. NPDC036755; assembly: GCF_040636595.1. Taxonomy (NCBI): domain Bacteria; kingdom Bacillati; phylum Actinomycetota; class Actinomycetes; order Kitasatosporales; family Streptomycetaceae; genus Kitasatospora; species Kitasatospora sp. NPDC036755. The sequence goes on along the minus strand of NZ_JBEZUT010000022.1, from coordinate 14,465 downwards.
TGGTGGCGGGCGCCACCAACCAGCAGATCGAGCCGATGAGCTTCACCCTGGACTCGCTGCCGGCCGGGCTGAAGCTGGCCGAGAAGGAGGGGGGTGGCGGCGTGACGCCGCTGCCGGAGGGCCTCCAGCTGAGTTTCGACGGCAAGGACGTCAAGCTCCTGGGCTGATCCGCCCGCCCCCGGCCGGCCCTGCCGAATCGTTCCGCTCCGCGAGACGCGCTGTCCAGCGTGAACCGTGGAGCGGTGCCGTTTCCGCCCCGGGCACGTTCCCCGGAGGCCTCCGCCCGGCCCCGGGCGGGCCCCTGTGAGGCCAAGCCGGGGTCAAATCCCATCATCCGGTCGTTCTGGTCCCACTATTCGATACGCTGATGACAGCGGGCCTCCGGTGTCCCTAGCATCGTCGGCATGAAGCGACAGACGGACCTCACGAAGCGGCGGGCGGTAGACCTGTGCCGCGTGGCCGCCTGTCTGTGTCGAATGCGCTGACTCGGCGTTCCGGCAGGGCAGTTGACGCCCGCCGCCGATCTTTCCGGTGACCGCGCCCGGCCCTGTGGGCGGGCGGCCGCCGACGTACTCCTCGGTTTCCGCCCGGCGCCACCGGTCCCACCCCCTCGTCCCGGCATTCGGACAGGATTTCGGACCGCACCCACCCGGGCACCCCGCAGCACCCTCCTGAGCAGCACCTTCCGCACAACCGCCCTCGGATGGAGAACCACCATGAGCCGCAGCGACGTCCTGGTCGACGCCGACTGGGTCCAGGCCCGCCTGGACGACCCGAAGGTCGTCATCGTCGAGGTCGACGAGGACACCTCCGCGTACGACAAGAACCACATCCGCAACGCCGTCCGGATCGACTGGAAGCAGGACCTCCAGGACCCGGTCCGCCGCGACTTCATCGACCAGGCCGGCTTCGAGGCGCTGCTCAGCGCCAAGGGCATCGCCAACGACGACACCGTCGTCCTGTACGGCGGCAACAACAACTGGTTCGCCTCGTACGCCTACTGGTACTTCAAGCTGTACGGCCACGGCGACGTCCGCCTGCTGGACGGCGGCCGCAAGAAGTGGGAGCTGGACTCCCGCGACCTGGTCGCCGAGGTGCCGGCTCGTCCGGCCACCGAGTACACGGCGCAGGCCGTCGACTCCTCGATCCGCGCCTTCCGCGACGACGTGATCGCCGCCATCGGCACCCTGAACCTGGTCGACGTCCGTTCGCCCGACGAGTTCTCCGGCAAGCTGCTCGCCCCGGCCCACCTCCCGCAGGAGCAGTCGCAGCGCCCCGGCCACGTGCCGAGCGCCCGCAACATCCCGTGGGCCAAGAACGCCAACGACGACGGCACCTTCAAGAGCGACGACGAGCTCAAGGCGCTCTACGAGGCCGAGGGCGTCGACCTGGCGAAGGACACCATCGCCTACTGCCGCATCGGCGAGCGCTCCGCGCTCACCTGGTTCGTCCTGCACGAGCTGCTCGGCCAGGAGAACGTCAAGAACTACGACGGCTCGTGGACCGAGTACGGCAGCCTGGTCGGCGTGCCGATCGAGCTCGGCAGCAACTGAGCCTCCGGCTCGACCGGTAAGTCAGAAGGGAACACAGACATGTGCGGTGCGAAGGCCGGCGGCCCGGACCTGGCAGGAGTTGACGTGGCGAACGAGACGATCATCCAGGGTTCGGTGACCCGCGACGGTGAGCCGGTCAACGGCTACGTCCGGCTGCTGGACGAGAACAACGAGTTCACGGCCGAGGTCCCCACCTCGGCGACCGGCCAGTTCCGGTTCTTCGCCCGCCCGGGCAAGTGGACCCTGCGCGCGCTGGTGCCGGGCCAGACCGTGGACCGCCAGGTGGTGGCCTCCCAGGGCACCGCCGTCGAGGTCGCGATCGCGGTCTGACCGGAGCCGGGAACGAATCACCCGGACCACCCCGAGGGCCCCTGCCGCGCAGGGGCCCTCGGCCGTACCGTGGAGGGGTGCGGGCAAGGCGGCGGCGTCGCTACTACTTCGCCATGATGGGCGTGTGCCTGGGCCTGTTCGTCATGGCCTGGGGAGTGGTGCGGTTCTTCTCGGTCGGTGCGGCGATCGGCATGTGCGTCGTCGCGATGGTCATCCCGCCCGTCGCCGCGGTCTTCGCCAACAAGCGCGACCCCGAGGACGACTGGTGGGACGACCCGCGCTGGGACGACCCGAAGTGGGACGAGCCCGGCCACGACCGGGACCGCCCCGACCACGAGGAGCACCCGTAGGGGCGGGGCGTCAGTACACGAGCGCCTGGACGCCGTCCGCCATAATCTCGCTGACGAAGACCTGGGCGCCCGCGATGCGGACACCCTCGACGGTGTCCTTCTGCTCGATCCCGCGCCGCGCCGCGCACTGGGTGCACAGCGTCACCGAGCCGGCCGCCAGGATCGACTCCAGCAGGTCCGGCAGCGGCGCCGCGTGCGGCAGCTCGAACTCCGCGGCCCGGCCCGGCAGCGCGAACCAGGAGGACTCCCCGGTCAGCCAGAGCGAGACCTCGATCCCGCTGGCGACGGCCACCGCCGCCACCGTGAACGCCTGCGAGCACCGCTCCGGCGCGTCCGCCCCTGCGGTGACCTTGATGACCAGTTTCTTCGGCATGGCGCCACCTTAGAGCGCCCGCCGCCCCCGCCGTCCGGCATCCCCGGAACCCTTGGGCAAAGCTTGAGCAGCCGCGGGGGGACGGCGCGAACCGCGACGTGGTGGGGCTCACCGCGACCGGCCGGAACCCGGCGGATAGAGTGAGCGGAGCAAAATCCACCACACTGTCGCCGCCTGGGAGCCCCCCGTGTCCGGTCTGGAAATCTTCTTCGACGGTCTGCTGGCCCTCATGGCCGTGCTGATCACCTGGTTCGCCATCTTCTCGGTGATGAAGCTGTACCAGGGCCAGCGCTGAGCCTGCCGTACGGTTGAGGCATTCCCACACCGACGAGAACAGCGACCAGGAACATGATCGAGATCCCTTCTGACCTCCACAAGGACGTCGTCCCGCTCGCCTTCCTCCTCGGCACCTGGGAGGGCGCGGGCGTCTACGCCCCGCTGCCGGGTGAAGGGGGCCCGGGCGCGGAGAAGTGCAACTTCGGCCAGGAGATCGTGATCCGCCACGACGGCCGCCCCTTCCTGGAGTTCCGCTCCCGCACCTGGGTGCTGAACAACGAGGGCGAGAAGGTCCGTCCGCTGGAGAACGAGCACGCGTTCTGGCGCATCACCAGCAACCACGACGGCACCAGCGGTGCCCGGGGCATCGAGATCTCCTCCGTCCGCGACGACGGCACGGTCGAGATCTGGTACGGCGAGCTGGCCGACGGCAAGCCGCAGGTCGACGTCTCCACCGACGCGGTCGCCCGGATCGAGGGCTCGCCGGAGTACTCCGGCGGCAAGCGGCTGTACGGCTTCGTCAACGGCGAGCTGCTGTGGGTCGGCGAGAAGGCCGCCCCGAACGTGCCGCTGCGCCCGTACATGTCCGCCCAGCTGAAGAAGGTGCTCAGCCCGGCCCAGCTGGTCAAGGACATCAACGACCTGCCGGACGACGGCATCGCCTTCTTCAAGTAGGCAGGTCACCGAAGAGTCGGTGCACGAGGTAGGGACCGGCCCCCGGCCGGTCCCTACACTTGCCTCAGGACCCCCGACCATTGGCAGGGACAGTACCGTGGCGGACACCGGCACCACCGACTGGCAGCTCTCCGGCGACTGGCACCTCTCGGACGACTGGAAGGCCGACCTGCGCGAACGCGGGTACCGGCTCACCCCGCAGCGCCAGCTCGTGCTGGAGGCGGTCGACGAGCTCGACCACGCGACCCCCGACGACATCCTCTGCCACGTCCGCCGGACCGCCAGCGGCATCAACATCTCCACCGTCTACCGGACCCTGGAGCTGCTGGAGGAGCTGGGCCTGGTCTCGCACGCCCACCTGGGCCACGGCGCCCCGACGTACCACCTGGCCGGCCGCCACCACCACCTGCACCTGGTCTGCCGGGACTGCGAGAAGGTCACCGAGACCGACACCGAGATCGCCCAGCCGCTGATCGACAGCCTGCGCGAGCGGCACGGCTTCGACACCGACCTCAAGCACTTCGCGATCTTCGGCCGCTGCGCCGACTGCACCGCCGGGCTCGCCGAGGAGCAGTCGTAAGCTGACCGGTATGACCGGTGTGAAGAGCCCGCTGCTTTCCCTGCCCGGAGCCGTCCCCGCCGAGGGGGCCGACGAGGGTGTCGCCGCCCACTACGGCGACATCTTCCGCGAGCAACGCAACCTGTCGCGGGGGGCCGGCTTCGTCGACCTCTCGCACCGCGGTGTGATCACCGTGACCGGCCAGGACCGGCTCGCCTGGCTGCACCTGCTGGTCACCCAGCACGTCAGCGAGCTGCCCGCGCAGCAGGCCGCCGAGGCGCTGGTGCTCTCCCCGAACGGGCACGTCGAGCACGCGCTCTACCTGGTGGACGACGGCGCGACCACCTGGGCGCACGTCGAGCCGGGCACCCAGGAGGCGCTGGTGGCCTACCTGGAGAGCATGAAGTTCTTCTACCGGGTGGAGGTCGCCGACGCGACCGCCGAGTACGCCGTCGTCCATCTGCCGGCCGGTTCCACCGCCTCCGTCGAGGGAGCCGCCGCCGTCCGCGAACTCCCCCACGGGCGCGACCTGTTCGTGCCGCGCGGCGAGCTGGAGCGGCTCACCGCCGGCTACGGCCCGGCGGCCGGGGTCTGGGCGTACGAGGCGCTGCGGATCGAGGGCCACCGGCCCCGGCTGGGCTTCGAGACCGACCACCGGACCATCCCGCACGAGGTGGACTGGCTGCGCACCGCCGTCCACCTGCAGAAGGGCTGCTACCGCGGCCAGGAGACCGTCGCCCGGGTGCACAACCTGGGCCGTCCGCCGCGCCGGCTGGTCTTCCTGCACCTGGACGGCACCGAGGAGACGCTGCCCCCGCACGGCACCGAGGTGCGGCTGGCCAGCGACCCGGACGGGCGGGCGCTGGGCTTCGTGACCTCCTCGGCCCGGCACCACGAGCTGGGGCCGATCGCGCTGGCGATCGTCAAGCGGAACGTCCCGGTGGACGCCGTGCTGCTGGCCGGCACGGTGCCGGGCACCCAGGACGTGATCGTCCCGCAGTAGTGGGCCGCTCGGGCTCCGACCCGCTCGGGCTACGCCCCGGTCGGAGCCCGAGCCGGTCAGACCTCGACGAGGACGGTGAACGGGCCGTCGTTCACCAGCGCCACCCGCATGTCGGCGCCGAACCGGCCCGTCTCCACCTTGGCGCCCAGCGCGCGCAGCTGCGCCACCACCTCGTCCACCAGCGGCTCGGCGACCGGGCCGGGGGCGGCGGCGTTCCAGGTGGGGCGGCGGCCCTTGCGGGCGTCGCCGTAGAGCGTGAACTGGCTGATCACCAGCAGCGGGGCGCCGAGGTCCGAGCAACTCTGCTCCACGCCCTCGTCGTTCGCGGGCAGCAGCCGCAGCGTCCAGAGCTTGCGGGCCAGTTGGGCGGCCTTGGCGGGGGTGTCGTCGTGGGTGACGCCGACCAGGACGCAGAGCCCGGGCCCCTCGATCGCGCCGACGGTCTCACCGGCCACGGTCACCCGGGCCTCGGTCACTCGCTGCACCACTGCTCGCATGCCGCCATTGTGCCGGAGCGCCGTACGGCCCCCGGAGGGCCCCCGCGTCCGCCGTCCGGGCCCGCCGGCGCCCCCGCGCCCCTGGCCCCGCGCCGCACCCTTCCCGTACGCCTCAGCGGCCTCCTCAGGGCGCACACCAGGGGCGCGTAAGCAGGCTGCGCGCGCCCGGGGGTGAGCGCCTGCGCCGAATCGGGCGCCCATCTTCCTGGGGAAAGGGCCGGTCATATCAGCCACCCCCGTTCGCCAGGGGGCCGTTCGGGTGCACGGGCGGTGCGCGTGCGCCGGGTGGGGTGGCACGCTGGTGGACCGTACGAAGGGTCCGGGGCGCCAGGAGGTCCGCCGCGTCGGGCCGGGTTCGACCGGGCGGTCGAGCCGGTGGGTCAGCGTCCGGCGCAGCCGCCCGGTGGGCGGTCGCGGCCGGGACCGGCACCTCCGGGGTTCCCGGGCGGGCCGGTGGACGGGACGCGCGGCCCGCCGGGGGACGGGACGGACCGGCGGCAGGGACGGGGCGCCGCGAGCGGGCGGGATCGGACGATGTCAGGTGGTTGGGTGATGGACGCGAGCAGTGCGGCGCGGGACCGGTCCGGGCCGGTGGTGCGGGCCCCCGGAGGGCCGTACGGTCCGGCGGCGGGCACGGGGGAGGAACCCGACCTGGAGCGGCTGGGCCTGGAGCAGCTGCGGGTGCTGCGCCGGGAGACCCTGGAGCAGGAGGCCGACCTGTCCTACCTGCGCCGGCTGCTGCACGGGCGGATGGACATCCTGCGCGCCGAACTCGACCGGCGGCCCGGCGTGGGCCCGGTCTCCGTGATCGGCCCGGCCTACCCCGGACCGGTGCCCGGCGACCTGCTGGACCGGTTGCCGGCCATCCTGACCGACGCTCCCTCCACCGTGCGGCGCTCGGCCCGGCACGTCACCCTCGGCCCGCCGCGCACCCAGGAGTCCCAGCTGGAGGCGGACGCGTTGATGGGCGACGTCCAGCTCGCCGACCTGGCGGCGCACCCGGCCGAGGAGCTGCTGGCCGCCCTGGAACGGCTGCGGGCGCACGAGCGCGAGGTGTCCGGACGGCGCCAGCGGCTGCTGCGCACGGCCGACGGTTGCAACGCCGAGATCACCCGCAGGTACCGTGATGGGGAAGCGCGGGTCGACGACCTGCTCGCGGGAGGGCCGCTCTGACCGGGTGAGTCGCCGCGGGCGGTGGGCCCGGCTCGCTCTAGGCCCACCCTCGCCCCGGAAGGCTCATCCGCCATGTCCCTGCCCGCCATCGCGCCCGTTCTCGCCGAGGTCGTGCGCTCCGGTTTCGTCGAGGGCCGTCACCACGGCTCCCTGGTGCTGCTCGCGGCGGACGGCTCGGTCGAGTTCGCGCTCGGCGACCCGGACGCCCCGGTCTTCCCGCGGTCGACCGCCAAGCCGTTCCAGGCGGTGGCCACGCTGCGGGCCGGGCTGGCGATCGAGGGCGAGCTGCTGGCGCTGGCGGCCTCCAGCCACTCCGCAGAATCGTTTCACCTCGATGGTGTGCGGAGCATCCTCGGCTCCGCCGGGCTCGACGAATCGGCCCTGCGCACCCCGGCCGACCTGCCGCTGGACGAGACCGAGGCGGAGCTGCTGCTCGCCGCCGGCGGCGAGCGCGCCCCGATCCTGATGGACTGCTCCGGCAAGCACGCCGGCTGGCTGGCCGCCTGCACGGCCAACGGCTGGGACACCGAGAGCTACCTCGACCCGGCCCACCCGATCCAGCGGCTGGCCCGCGAGGCCCTGGAGGAGGGCACCGGCGAGAGCGCCGCGCACGCCGGGGTGGACGGCTGCGGCGCGCCGCTGCTGGCCGTGTCGCTGACCGGCCTGGCCCGCGGCTACCGCAGCCTGGTGCTGGCCGCCGAGGGCACCGAGCCGCGCCGCGTCGCCGACGCGATGCGCGCCCACCCCGAGTACGTGGCCGGCACCCGGCGGGCCGACACCTGGCTGATGCGGGCGCTGCCGGGCGCGCTGTCCAAGATGGGCGCCGAGGCCGTCCAGGTGGTCGCGCTGCCCGACGGGCGGGCGCTGGCCTTCAAGATCGAGGACGGCGGCGAGCGGGCCCGCGGCCCGGTGCTGGCAGCCGCGCTGCGCCGGCTCGGCGTGGCCGGGGCGGACGAGACCGTCGAGCGGATCGGCGCGGCCCCGCTGCTCGGCGGCGGGGTGCGGGTCGGCGAGGTGCGGGCGGCGTTCTAGGGGGCGTCCTGGGGCCGGCGCGGCCCCACCGCTCGGCGGCGGGGTGCGGACGGCGCTCCAGCACCCGCCCGGGGCGGGACCGGGCCGTCTCCGGCCCCCGCCCGGGGGCCGGAGACCGCCCGCCGGGGTGCGGGCGGACCCGGGCCGGTGCACGGTGGACCGGGGGCCGTCGCACAGTTGAGGAGTCCGCCATGACCGACCACGTGTACCGGGTGACCGAGATCGTCGGGTCCTCGGCCGAGAGCGTCGACGCCGCGATCCGCAACGGCGTGGAGCGGGCCTCCCGGACGCTGCGCAACCTCGACTGGTTCGAGGTCTCGCAGGTCCGGGGCCACCTGGAGGACGGCCGGATCAAGCACTACCAGGTGTGCATGAAGGTCGGCTTCCGCCTGGAGGACTGACCGCCCCGGGGCTTGTCGGGTCCGCGGGTTCAGCCGCGTTCCGGCAGCACCAGCGGCACCCCGGTGCGCGGGTGCGCCAGCACCTCGACGGGGTGCCCGTACACCTCGCTGAGCAGCGGTGCCCGCAGCACCTCGGCGACCGGCCCGTCCGCGACCGTCGCCCCGCCCGTCAGCAGGACCACCCGGTCCGCGTAGGCCGCCGCCAGGGACAGGTCGTGCAGCACCACGACCACCCCGTCCCCGGCCGCGGCCCGGGCCCGGGCGACCCGCAGCACCAGCTCCTGGTGGCGCAGGTCGAGGGCCGCGGTCGGCTCGTCCAGGAGCAGCAGCGGCGTGCGCTGGGCCAGCACCCGGGCCAGCGCCACCCGGGCCCGTTCGCCGCCGGACAGGGCGGTGAACGGGCGTCCGGCGAAGGCGGTGGACTCGGTGGCGGCCATCGCCTCGGCCACGGCCGCGGCGTCCTCGGCCGCCGCCGCCGTGCCCGCCCACGGCGCGCGGCCCATCCGGACCACCTCGTCGGCGGGGAACGGGAAGGACAGCGCGGCGGACTGCGGGAGCAGCGCCCGGTGCAGCGCGAGTTCGGCGGCGCCGTAGCCGCTCAGCGGGCGGCCGCGCAGGGTGACCGCGCCGCCGTCCGGACGGACGTCGCCGGCCAGGACGGACAGCAGGGTGGACTTGCCGGCGCCGTTCGGCCCCAGCAGCGCGACCACCTCGCCGGCCGCGACCCGGACCGCGGCGCCGGCCAGCAGCGGGCGCCCGCCGAGGTCCAGCCGGACGCCCTCGGCGGTGAGCAACTCGCTCCCGGGGGCGGGTCGTTCGGGGATCTCCCGGTGTCGGCGCAGCTTCACGCCCAGCCTCCCTGCCTGGTCCTGGTCCGGCGCAGCAGCCAGAAGAAGAACGGGCTGCCGATCAGCGCGGTGAGCACCCCGAGCGGCAGTTCGGCCGGTTCGGCGAGGGTGCGGGCGGCGAGGTCGGCGACCACCAGCACCAGTGCCCCGCCCAGTGCGGAGGCGGACAGCAGGAAGCGGTGGCCGGGCCCGGCGAGCATCCGCAGCAGGTGCGGGACGACCAGGCCGACGAAGCCGATGATCCCGCTGACCGCGACGGCCGCGGCCGTGAGCAGCGCGACGACGGTGATCAGCACCAGCCGCATCCGCTCGACGTCCACCCCGAGGTGGCGGGCCGGGCGCTCGCCGAGGGCCAGCAGGTCCAGCTTGCGGGCGTACAGCGGCGCGACGGCGAGGCCCACCAGGGCGAACGGCAGGACGGCCAGCACCTTGCCCCAGGTGGCCTGGGCGAGCGAGCCGAGCTGCCAGAAGGTGACCTGGCTGATCGCGGCGGAGTCGGCGGTGAACAGGAAGAGGCCGATCAGGGCGCCGCAGAAGGCGTTCACGGCGACGCCGGTGAGGATCAGCGTGACCACCTCGGTGCGCCCGCCGGCGCGGGCCATGACGTACACCGCGAAGACCGTCAGCAGGCCGCTCGCGAAGGCGGAGGCGGTGACCGTCCAGCTGCCGAGGGCGTCCAGGCCGAGGACGATGCAGGCCACCGCGCCGACCGCGCCGCCGGAGGAGACGCCGATCACGGCGGGTTCGGCGAGCGGGTTGCCGAACACGCCCTGCATCAGCGCCCCGGCGCAGCCCAGCGAACCGCCGACCAGCAGGGCGAGCACCACCCGGGGCAGCCGGACGTTCCACAGCACCGACTCCGGCACCCGGTCCAGGGCGTGGCCGCCGAGGCCGAGGCGGTGGGCGGTGGAGGCGAGGATGTCGCCGAGCGGGATGCGGTAGGCGCCGACGCCGGCCGCGAGCAGGGCGCAGAGGACCAGGGCGGCGGCGAGTCCGGCGGTGAGCAGGGTGGTGCGGCGGACGGCCGGGAGGGCTCCGTGGCGCGCGGCGACGCTCATGTGGCGTCCGCCGGGTAGAGCTGGGCGGCGATCTCCCGCAGCACCTGCGGGGTGCGGGGTCCGTAGCTGAGCAGCCGGCCGTCCTCGACCGAGACGATCCGGCGGTCGAGCCCGGCCGGGGTCTGGGCGACGCCGGGCAGCTTGAGCAGGCCGTCCACGCCGCCGACCGAGTCGAGGCCCTTGCTCATCACCAGGATCGCGTCGGGTGCGGCCTTGACCAGGGCCTCGCTGGTGAGCGGGGTGAAGTCGCCGGTGAGGCCGGCGGCGGTGCCGGCGTCCTCGCCGCCGACGGCCTCGATGAGCGAGCCGGCGCCGGAGGCGGGGCCGCCGAGCAGGTAGACGGAAGCGCTGCCGCGCAGGTAGAGGAAGGCGACTCTCGGGTGGCGCCCGGCGGCCGGGACGGCGGCCTCGGCCTGGTCGATCCGCTGCTCGGTGCGTTCCCTCAACTGCCGTCCGGCGTCCGGGACTCCGAGTGCGGCGGCGACGGTGTCGATGCGCGGGCCGACGTCGGCCAGCCGCTTGGCGTCGTCGAGGACGAGCAGCGGGACGCCGGCCGCCCGGATCTGCGCGATCGCCTCGGCCGGGCCGGTGGAGCGGTCGGCGAGGACGACGGTGGGGTGCAGCGAGAGCACGCCCTCGGCGGAGACGTCGTGGGCCTGGGTGATCACCGGCAGGGCGGCGGCCTGCCGGAAGGTGGTGGAGACGTCCCGGGCGACCACCTTGGGGCCGAGGCCGAGGCTGAACACCAGCTCGGAGAGGCTGCCGTTGAGCGGGATGATCCGCTCGACGCTGGTGACGGTGACCTCGCGGCCGTCGGCGGAGGCGGTGGTGGCGGGCAGCCGTGGGGCGGGGTCGCCGACCAGCGGCTCGACGGTGTCGGGGGCCCGGGAGGCGGCCGCGGTGGGCGCCGCCTTGGTGCTGCCGCAGGCGGTGAGGGCGAGCAGCAGGCCCAGGGCGAGCAGCAGGAGGGCGGGCCCGCGGGCCGCCCTGGGTCGGATCGTGCTGCTCAACCTGCTTCCTTCCGTCGGGAGTTGACGCCTGTCGCGGCTCGGGTGAGGAGTGCGGGGCGGGCTTCTTGACTCATATATTAGGTTAGCCTTACCTAAATTCCGCAAGGGGGTCGGCCGCGCCGGACCCTTCCCCCGTCGCGCCCCCGCACCCCCGAGGAGTGATCCGCCGTGCCGCTGTCCCATCGGCTCCGCCGTTCGGCCGCCGCCCTGGTGGCCGCCCTGGCCGCCCTGCTGACGGTGGGCCTGTCGCCGGGCACGGCGGCCGCCGCCGAGGGCAGGGTCTCCGGCGGGCGGCTGGACTGGGGCATCAAGCAGTCCTTCCTGACCTACGTCACCGGGCCCATCGCGAAGGGGAGTTGGGCGCTGACCGGCGGCGCCGCCACGGTCGGCGGCAGCACCTTCCGGTTCCACTCGGCGAACGGCACCTACGACCCGACGACCGGCGCGCTGACCGCCGCCTTCTCCGGCGGGGTCCGGTTCACGGGGCACCGGGAGGGCGGAGCCGACGCGCTCGACCTGAGCGTCGGCCGGCTCACCTTCAAGGCCGTCCAGGGCGGCGCAGCCGGGCTGTACGCGGACGTCAGCAGCAAGTCCAGGGAGACCGGCCAGGTGAGCAGCGCGAGCCAGGCCAAGCTGGCCGACCTCTCGCTGGCCGGCGTCGACCTGCGCGGCGCGGCCGGCACCCTGACGCTGAGCGGCGTCCCGGCGACCCTCACCGACGCCGGGGCGAAGGCCTTCGGCGGCTTCTACCAGGCCGGAACGGCCCTCGACCCGCTGGCGCTCTCGGTCAACCTGCCCGCCGCACCGACGACTTCGGCGCCGTCCGCGCCGACGCCCGGCGCGGCCCCCGCGGCCGGGACCGGAACCACGACCGGCACCACGACCGGGGCCGCGGCCGGGACGGCGCCGGTGCCGACGCCCACCGCCGAACCGGCGGCCGAGTCGGCGGCCCGGACCCCGGCCCGTACCGAGTTCGCCGCCGGCGCCCTCGACTGGGGCGTGCGCCGCACCTTCCGGGACTACGTCACCGGCGCCATCGCCCAGGGCCGTTGGGAGCTCGGCGGCGGGGCGGCGGACGGCGGAGCGTTCTTCCGCTGGACCCCGGCCAAGGGCGCTTACGACCCGGCGACCGGCGAACTGACCGCCGCCTTCACCGGCACCGTCCGCTTCACCGGGATGCGCGGCGGCGACGGCTACGGTCTGGACCTCACCCTCGCCAACCCGGCCGTCACCGTCTCCGGCGGCCGGGGCCGACTGCTCGCCGACGTCTCCGGCCGCACCCCGGACGGGGCCACCCGGCAGTCGGCCGGCGTCGAACTGGCCACCTTCGACCCGGCCGGCCTCAAGGCCGAAGGCGGCCTGCTGAAGGCCGTCGAACTGCCGCTGAAGCTCGCCGAGGGCGGCGCCGGGGCCTTCGGCGGCCTGTACCCGGCGGGCACCGAGATGGACCCGCTGAGCTTCGCCGTCGCCCTCGACCCGGCCGCCGCGCTGCCCCCGCTGCCCGACCTCGGCAGCGCCCCGGCCACCCCGCCGGAGGCCGCCGCGAGCCCGTCCGCCTCCCCGGCCGCCGCGCCCGTCGCCGCGTCCTCCGCGGACGGTGTGCTGGTGGCCGCCGCGGTCGGCGGAGCGGTGCTGGTGGCCGCCCTGGCCACCACCGGCGGGCTGCTCGTCCGCCGCCGCCGGGCGGCCGCCGCGGCGTCGGCCCCCGATGCCACCGGGCCCGACGCCGACGCCTGACCCCCGGGAGCGTCCCCCGCTCCTTCCACCCCTTCGAACTCCCCCTCCGAACGGAGTACCCCGCATGTCCCGCAACCGCACCCGGCTCGCCGCCGTCGCGGCCGCCACCGTCGGCCTCGGCCTGACCGCCCTCGGCGCCCCCGCACTCGCCTTCGGCGCGGGCGGTCCGGGCAGCGTCACGTACGACACCGGCGCGCTGGACTGGGGCGTGAAGGCCGGATTCCGCAGCTACATCGAGGGCCCGGCCTCCCAGGGCGGCGCGATCGAGCTGACCGGCGGCGCGACCCGCAACGCCGACGGCACCTTCCACTTCGGCCTGGCGAACGCGGCCTACGACCTCACCACCCACGCGCTCAGCTCCTCCTTCACCGGCGGTGTGCACTTCACCGCCCACCACGGCGCGCTGGACGTCGCGCTCAGCGATCTGCGGATCACCACCTCCGGCACCACCGGCACGCTGACCGCCGACACCGCCTCCAAGGAGTCGACGGGCGCCACCGAGATCACTCGCCGGGACGACGTGCCGCTGGTGACCTTCACCGTCGCCCGGGACACCACCAACGGGGTGCCGGCCGCCGCCAAGCTGACCGAGCAGGGCACCCGGGTCTTCGCCGGCTTCTACCAGGCGGGGGCGGACATGGACCCGCTGTCGCTGCTGCTGAAGCAGAGCCCGGCGACGCCCCGGCCGACCACCACCTCCTCGCCGAGCACGAGCCCCGGCACCAGCGCGAGTCCGACGGCCGACCCGACGGCCGGCCCGACCGGCGGTCCGAGCACGGCCCCCACCGGTACACCGACGGGCACGCCGACCTCGGCCCCGTCGTCCGGCACGCCTTCGGCCGGCTCCTCGCCCTCCGCCACCCCGTCGTCGGGCGCCACCGCCTCCCCGTCGTCGACCGGGAGCCCGAGCGCGACCCCGGGCCGCCTGCCGGTGCTGAACGGTGCCCTGGACTGGACGGTCAAGGAGAGCTTCCGCGGCTACCTGGCGTCCCCGATGGCCGCCGGGAAGGTCGAGTTCGGCGGAGGCGCGGCCGACTACCGCTTCGGTGGCGCCACCGGCTCGTACAACACCGCCGACCACGCCCTGACCGCCGCCTTCGGCGGCTCGGTCCGTTTCCTCGGCCACCCCGGCAAGGACGGCTGGGCGCTGGACACCACGCTCTCCAAGCTGGGCCTGGCCATCGACCGGGACGGCGCGTTCCTGACCGCCGACGTCAACGGCAAGTCCCCGGACGGCAGGTCGACCTCGCTGAGGGGCGCCCGGATCGCCAAGCTGGACGTCCCGGCCTCCGCCCTGAAGCCGGTCGACGGCGTGGTGACGCTGTCCAGGGTCCCGGCGGTGCTGACCGCCGAGGGCGTGCCGGTCTTCTCCAACTACCCGGCCGGTACGGCCCTGGACCCGGTCAGCGCCACGCTCGCCTTCGACAAGGACGCCAAGCTGCCGACGGCCCCGCCCGCCGGTTCGGCCGGCGGCGGTGGCGCCGGTGCCGCGGCCGGCGGCGGCCAGGGGACGGGCGGTGGCGGCACCTCCGGCGGCGCCTCGCTGACCACCGGCGGCCTGGCCGGTGCCGGCGGCTCGCTGGCAGCCAC
>NZ_JBEZUT010000021.1:0-48477 GCF_040636595.1 Kitasatospora sp. NPDC036755 | reverse complement strand
AGTACACGACCACCCGCGCCGGCAGCAGACGGCTGCGCTTCTCACCCCGACCGGTCTCGGCGATCACCTCATCGACCAGACCCGGAGGAAACGCCCGGGTCAGCACCCCGATCGCGATCCGGTCCGACAACCGCTCACCCGCAGGCGACTTGACCTGCCCCACCCTCGCCACACCACGACCAACGAGGCATGGACCACAAAGTCACCGGCATTGCGCCTAAGCCCCATCCGGGCGATCATGTGCGGAGCCAGATGACGAGGGCGGCTCCCGCTGGAGCAGGCGCTCCCAGGTCCCGTCGGCCGACCACAGCCGGTGGCGCTCGTGGACCGTCGTCCAGGGACCGAACCGCTCGGGCAGATCCCGCCAGTGCACGCCGGTCCGCACCCGGTGCAGGATCCCGTCGATCACCTGCCGGTGGTCCCCCCAGCGGCCACAACGCCTGTTGCTGACCGGCGGGAACGGCCGCAGCCGCTCCCACTCGGCATCCGTGAGATCTCCCCGCCCCGTGCCCGGACCAACGAGCACAGCGAGCGATAGTCACATGATCGACCGGGCAAGTCCTAGCCGGCGGCGCCCGCCGCGATGACCTGCTCCGCGTCGGCGACGTGCCTGCTGACGCCCTGGGCGAACGTGGCCAGTTCCGCCGGGTGGGCCGCGATGTACTGCCGGTCGTAGGCGGCCTGGACGGCCACCGTGATCCCCATGAAGTTGGTGGACCGTTTGCAGGCGTCGTCGGCGGTCGCGGTGGCGAGTTCGGCCGGGGTGTGGCTGACGGGCGTCTCGGCACTCCGTGTCCGGTCGCGCCAGCGCGGGTCCATGTAGGCGGCCGCCGGGGTGGCGTAGGTGAAGCCTCGGTCCTTCATGCAGGTGCTCCACTGCCGGTCGGCGGCCACGACGCGGGGGTCCGTCAGGGGTTCTTTCGGCCCGCCGCCGGGCAGGGCCGAGGGGTCGGAGTTCAGGAACATCGCTCCGCCGACGGCGTCCAGGCCCGCTTGGAGGCAGCCGCCCTTGGGGACGGCCCGGCCCTGGAACTCGGTGACCGGGGTGCCGGTCGCATCCCGTCCGGTGAGTACCTGCCGGGTGGCGGCGGAGGCCGGCTGCCCGGTACCGACGGCCACGACGGCGTCGTAGCCGGTGGCGGCGACGCGGTCGGGCGCGAAGTAGCCGTAGAGCTGGGACCGGATGTCCCGGGCGGCGGGTTCGGTCCCGGCCGGGTCCGGGCCGGGGGCCTCCGTGATGCCGAGCCGTCGCAGGCAGTCGGCGCTCGTCAGATAGGCGGCCCGTTCCACGGTCCGGGTCTGCGCCGTGGTGGGGAGGTAGGCGTCGATCGGGCGTATCACCTGGGCGACGCCGGTGATGGTGGGGATCTCGCCCAGTTGCGGGGGCGCCGGGCGGGCGTCTCCGGTGCCGCAGCCCGCGAGGGCCGCCAGCAGGGCGAGCGTCAGGGCCGAGGTCGTGGAGCGTTTCATTTCCGTCCTCCGGGGGCGGGCGCGGCGGAACGGCACCCGCCACGGGCGACCGTGGGTCGGTGGCGGGTGCCGGATTCACGGGCCGGTGGGGCCGGGGATCACGTCCAGTTCGGGTTGTCGATCTCCAGCGCGTAGGTGATCACGCCGCCGAGGTAGCCGGTGGACTGACCGGGCTGCAGCTTGATGACGCCGCTGGAGTTGTAGAAGGCGGCCCAGTTCCACTGGGTCGACTCGTAGGTGACGTGGTCGATCTGGCCGATCCCGAACAGGCTGCTGGTGTTCTTGTAGCCGATGGAGCCCGCCGCGCAGTAGTTGCCGTTGCCGCTGGTGGTGACCGTGAGCCCGTTGGTGGGGCAGCCCACTCCGCCGATGGCGTTCGCCGGTGCCGCCACGGCCACCCCGGCCAGGGCGAGGCCGGCGGTGGCGGTGAGGGTGAGGAGCTTCCTGCCGATCTGCATGGGGAATCCTTCGGTCGAGGTATCGGGTACCGGGTGTCGAGGCGCCGGGGTGATCGCGGCCCATGAAGAGAATGGCCGTCGGACGCAACGGCGGTGCGAGTTGTTCGACCGGGGTCGGAGGATGGCAAACCGCCCCGAACTTGCACGGAACATGCCAAGAAATCCCCTGCAGGTCGCCGGACCGCCGAGGGAAGGAACGCGCTCGTCTTGCGCTCCACCGTACGGCCCCGGCGGCCGGGAGTGCGGATCGCGAGGTCCGACCGCGGCCGCCGGGGGGCGGCGTGGGCCGTCGGCATCCCAGGAACCTGGGATACCGGCGATCGAGCGCGCGCTGACAAGCTGACGGCGGTCGGCCGGCCGGTCCCCGGAGCCGACCGCACAGCCCCGCCTCGGGGAGGAGGCGGAAGGGGGGAACAGGGGCGGGCGTCCGCACAGGGGGTGCCCGCCCCCGCTGCTACTGGTCGACTACTGGTCGACGGTGAAGACCACCGCCAGGCCGTCCGCCGCCGCCGTCCGGTAGAACTCCCGCAGGTCGGGGAAGAAGGCCTCCGTGTAGTCGAGGTCCTCGTCTCCGCGCTCGCCGTCGTAGTCCTCGAACTCCAGCTCCGCGTACCGCTGCCGCAGCCACGCCCCGTCCAGCGGGGCGAGCGCCTCGGCCACCGCCCGGACCTGGGCCGGGTCCAGGTAGCTGACCTCGTAGTCCTCCCCCTCGTGCAGCGGCCGTCCGCCGAGGACCGCGTGCGACAGCGGGAACTCCCCGTTGTCGCCGTGCAGCCGGCCGTCCGTCAGGCAGCGGTGCAGCGCGTCCCACGCCTTGTCCAGCTCGCACACCCGCGGCACGTCCCAGGCCTCCTCGATCTCCTCCACCACCTCCCGCACCCGCTCGTCTCCGCCGCCCGCCAGCAGCCGCGCCGACTGGTCCCGCGTCAACGCGAACAGCACTCCCAAGCACGCCATCCCGGTGCCTCCTCTCCGCCCCGGATCCAACCGCACGCCACTGACAGCCGGTCGGCCGGTCGGCCTGGCGCCGGGGCGGCGGGGCCTACGCGGCGCAGGTGCGGTCGCGGGCGGGGAGGCGGCCGGTGGCGAGGTAGGCGTTGACGGCGGTGTCGACGCAGGAGCTGCCGTGGACGCCGTAGTTGGCGTGCTGGTTGGCGCCCGCGAGGGTGAGCAGGCGGGAGCCGGGGAGGCGGTCGTGCAGGGCGGTGCTGTCGGTGTAGGGGACGCGGGGGTCCCCGGTGGAGGCGACGATCAGGGCCGGGGCGTCGCAGCGGACCCGGACGGGGGCCTCGCGGGGGCTGTCCCAGAAGGCGCAGGGGGTGATGTTCTCGGCCAGCGGGGCGAACAGCGGGTGGGCGGCGCGCTCGCGCTGGATGTCGCGCCAGTACGTCTCGGGGTCGCGCGGAGCGGGCACGTCACCGCACAGGATCGCGGTCTGGACGCTGCCGACGGCGGAGCCGGCGGAGGTGAACACCGAGCGCAGGAACTCGGCGAACGCGGGCGGCAGGGGGGCGGTGCGGCCCTGGGCGGCCCGGGCGAGCAGGGCCGCCTGCTCGGCCAGGGCGGCGCGCGCCGGGTCGGTGTCGTCGGCCATCCCCGTGAAGAGCAGCGCGGGGACCTGGCTGTCGTCGAGGCGGAAGGTGTCGGGGGCGGTGCCGACGGTGAGCGGTTCCCGGGAGGAGGCGGCGATGACGCCGTCGACGGTGGCGCGCACCTCGCCGCGGGTGCGGCCGAGGCCGTAGGTGCTGTCGCGCGCGGCCGTCCAGTCGGCCCAGTCGTCGTACGCCTTCTCGTTCGCGGCCTCGGTTCCCTTCATGAGGCGGGGGTTGTAGCGGTCGGGGTCCAGGGCGCTGTCGAGGACCACCCGGTCGTAGCGGGTGGGGAACATCTGGGTGTAGGCCGTGCCCAGGTAGGTGCCGTAGGAGTAGCCCAGGTAGGAGATCTTCCGTTCGCCGAGCACGCCGCGGACGACGTCGATGTCGCGGGCGGTGTTGCGCGTGGTGACGTGCGGCAGGACGTCGGCGTTGGTGGCCCGGCAGCGCTCCGCGACGTCCCGGGCCCGGGCGGTCTGGCGGTCGAAGCCGGCCCGGTCGGGGCCGGCCGACAGCAGGCCGGGCCCGGAGGACAGCCCGCAGTCCAGCGGGGTGCTGCGGCCGGTGAAGCGCGGGTCCATGCCGATCACGTCGTAGCGGGCGCCGGTCTCCTTCATCGCGGGGCGCACGGTGAGCCCGATGCCGAGGCCGGGGCCGCCCGGGCCTCCGGGGTTGACCAGCAGGGAGCCGATGCGGTGGCGGGTGTCGGTGGCCTTGAGCCGGGATATCGCGACGGTGATGGTCCGGCCGCCGGGGTCGCCGTAGTCGAGCGGGACGGTCACGTCCGCGCAGCGCGCGCCCGCGGCGTCGAGGGCGCGGCCCGTCGGGTCGTCCCCGGCCCGGGCGCAGCCGTGCCAGTCGGGGCGCTGCTGGTAGTAGCGGCCGAGTCCGGCGGCGGGGGCCGCGTCGGCGGAGGCGGAGGCGGAGGCGGAGGCGGAGGCTGCGGGGGGTGCCGCGGCGAGGGCGGCGGGGGCGGCGGCCAGGCAGGTGGTGAGGCCGGCGGCGAGGGCGAGTCCCGCGGCCGAGGCGCGCCGGGCGGTGGTGCCGGTGGTGGTCATGCTGCTTTCTCCCGGGGGTGGCGGACACGTGCGGCCCGGAGGGCGTCCGGGCCGTGCCGGTCGAGCCTCCCAGCGCGCCCCGCCCGCGGGCATCGCCGTACGGCACGAACTGGCGGTACGTCAGACGCAGCAGGGCCGGCCTTCCGTGTACGTCCGGTGCAGCACCCGGCCGCAGCCGGTCGGCGGGCGCGGGCGCGGTGCGGGAGCGTGTCGGGGAATCCGCGGGGCCGGCGGCCCACTCCGTCACACGGCCGAAACGCCCACGAAGTATCGTCGGGCCCCTGAGCGCGATCACTGGACAACGGAGGTACTGCGCATGGGCGTTGACACCGAGCGGCCCACCTTCCTGCTGGTCCACGGCGCCTGGCACGGGGCCTGGTGCTGGGATCCGGTGCGCGAGGCGCTGGACGGCGACGGCTGGCGCTCGCACACCGTGGACCTGCCCAGCACCGGCTCCCCGGACGGCCGGCCGGCGGGTGTGCCGGACGACGCGCGGGCCGTCCGGGAGGGCCTGCGGCGCATCGACGGACCGGTGGTGGTGGTCGCCCACTCCTACGGCGGCGTGCCCGCGACGGAGGCCGTCGCGGGTGCCGCCGGCGTGGTCCGGGTGGTGTACGTCGCGGGGTTCCAACTGGACGTGGGCGAGAGCCTGTTCAGCTGTCTCGGCGCGCCCGTGCCGGACGACGACAGCGGCCAGGCCCCGCCCTACCGGGACGCGCGGAACGTCCTGTTCGCCGACGTGCCCGAGGCCGAGGCGGAGCGTGCCGTCGCCCGGCTGCGGCCGCAGAGCGTCCGTTCCTTCACCGGGCCGGTGACCACGGCGGGTTGGCGCACCGTGCCGTCCAGCTACGTCGTCTGCGAGCACGACCGGGCGCTCGATCCGGCCCGGCAGCACCGGCTCGCCGCCCGGGCCGGTTCCGTCCACCGGCTGCCGAGCGGCCACTCGCCGTTCCTCTCCATGCCCCGGCGGCTCGCCGCCCTGCTGGGCCGGACCGCGTCCTGCGGGGGGTGAGCGGCGGCGCCGGGGCGGGGTTCGTCACCCGCAGATCTGGGAGCCCGCGCTTCCGTTGGGGTAGGCGAGGTTGACGCCGGTGTCGGCGTACCCGGTGCCGCACGCGCGCGTGTTCGGCGTGTGGACCATGAGGCTCCACTGGTACGGCTGGCCGGACGCGGAGGACGGGCTGCGGCCGTACCAGCCGGTGCCGCCGTCCGACGTCGACGCCGTGCGGTGGATCTTCGCGCCGTTGCCGCACGGCTGGCCGCTGCAGTTGGTGACCTGCGAGTACACGCGGATCCACTGCGTCAGGCAGCTGGGGCTGTACCGCATCTCGATCGTGCCGATCCGGTCGCCGGCGCTGGTCTTCAGCGGGGCGGAGGACAGCGTCGTGGAGTTGTTCGAACAGCCGGTGCTCTGGGGGTCCTTTCCGTCGTAGGAACCGGCGGCCTGGGCCTGGGAGGTGCCGCCGAGCGTCAGGCCGATCGTGCAGGCGAGGACGGCCAACGCCGACGCCGCCGTCTTGCGGCGGGCACTGCTGGTGTCGCGCATCGAAAGGTCCCTTCGTGGGTGAGCCGATCGCTCGCACCAGCGTGACCGGCGCCCGTTGACGGCCGATAAACCGTCGATGGACACCGTCTCGTCGGCCGGGCGAGGGGCTTCGTTCACCGAAGGGCGGAGTGGACCGGCGGGCCGCCTCCCCCGTCCTCGGCGGTCGGGACGGGCTTCGGGGGGCCGTCCGGCCCCTCGCCCGGGGCGGTCGGGCTCCGGGCGAGGGGCCGGGCGAGGGGCCGGGTGAGGGGCCTGCGGTCACTCCCGGTGCGTGACGACCGCGAGGGCCCGTTCGCGGACGTCCGCGCTGGGGTGGCGGCGCAGTTCGCGCAGCAGGTCCCGCCATTCCGGGGGCCAGCCGAGACGGCTGCCGCAGGCTTCCGTCAGCGCCGTCGCGAACAGGGCGGCGGCCGGGCCGGTGTCGCCCTGGCGGCGGGCGGTCCGGGCCAGCGCGTCGGGTGTGCCGGGCGGCGGCAGCGGGCCCGAGGCGTGTTCGCCCAGCAGGGCCTGGGCGGTGAGGGCGGCTGCGGCGGGCCGGCCGTGGTGGGCGGCGGCGAGGGCATCGAGCGCGGCCGTCAGGGCCTGCGGTCCGGCGGCCGGGTCGACCAGCCGGCGCAGCGCGGTCGTCCTGACGCCGGCGAGCTCGGGTTCGGCGGCGAGCAGCTCGGCGACGCCGGCGAGCAGC
The DNA here is from genome assembly GCF_040636595.1 of Kitasatospora sp. NPDC036755. Taxonomy (NCBI): domain Bacteria; kingdom Bacillati; phylum Actinomycetota; class Actinomycetes; order Kitasatosporales; family Streptomycetaceae; genus Kitasatospora; species Kitasatospora sp. NPDC036755. The sequence goes on along the minus strand of NZ_JBEZUT010000021.1, from coordinate 41,668 downwards.
GGGCGGTGGCGGTCGTCGGCGGGGAGGTCGACGAGGTGGGTCAGCCTCCGGCGGGCCGGCAGGTCCCGGTCGTCCCCGGCGTCGGGGGCGTCCGCCCGTGCGGCGGCGGCGAGTTCGGCGAGGGTGTCGTGCAGCAGGCTGCCGGGGGCGGCGCCGCCGAGCGGGTGCGGCAGCCCGGAGGCCGCGAGGGCGCGGACGGCGTCCGCACCCTGGCGCCAGCCGCCGCGGACGGCCGGATCGGTGACGGCCCGCCGGGCCACGTCCGCGGTGTCCGGGGCCCAGGCGGCCCACTGCGGCAGGACGGCGAGGGCGGGTGCCGCGACCTCCGGGTCGGACGCGGCGGCGACGGAGGCCACCAGGCGGGCATAGCGGGCCCGGTGGGCGGCGGGCAGGTGGCGCGGGTCGGTGCGCAGGACGGCGAGGCGCACGGGCGGCGGGGCCTGCCCGGCGGCCTCGGCGAGCAGGCCCCAGACGGGTTCGGCGTCCAGCAGCGCGGTGCTGAAGGCGACCGCGGCGGCACGGACGTCGCGGTGCTGGTCCTCGGTGCGGTACGCGGCCACCAGGAGGTCGGCGGCGGTGCGCGGCGGCAGGTGTTCGGCGGCCAGCCGTACGGCTTCCTTGCGGCTGGTCACCTTGCTGCCCCGGGTCCCGGAGAGCAGCGTGCCGAGGTGTCCGGCGAGTTCGCCGGGCGGGGTGAAGCGGGCGGCGCGGGTGGCGGCGTACACCGCGACCCGGGCGCGGTCGCCGCCCGCGTGGGCCAGCAGGTCGGGCAGGGCGTCGGCGGGCCGGTCGGTCCGGGCGAGCGCGGCGAGGGCGGCCTCGGCGAGCACCACCTCGGCGGAGTCCAGTCGGGCGCGGATGACCGCCTCGCCGTACTCGGGGATCGCGGCGGCGGCGTGGACGGCGGCGGCGCGTCCGTGCAGCGGCAGGGTGGGGTCGTCGGCGGTCGCGGCGGCGAGCCGGGCGGCGGCCTGCCACTGGCGGGGCGTCCAGCGCTTCGCCGACCAGGTGGGGGGCATGGGTGCCCGCCGCGGGCGCTTCAGGAACCTCCCGTACGGCGGTACGGGGGCGAGCAGCGGGTCGAGCAGGTCGGTGCGCCGTTCGGCCAGCACGTGGTGGACGGCCGGCAGGACGGCGGCGGAGGGTTCGAGTTCGAGGATCCCGGCGACCCTGGCGTCGCGGGTGCGCGGGTCGTCCAGCCACAGGGAGGCGGCGGTCGTGAACGCGCCGTCCGACCCGAACTGGAGGGCGTGCAGGAGGAGTTCCTGCAGTTCGGGGATGCCGCGGGCGCGGCGGCCGAGCGAGCGGGCCAGGGTGAACAGCAGCCAGTACTCGGCGGTGTCGGCCATGGCGTCGAGCCATGGCCGCAGGGTCGCGAACACGGCGTGCTCCTGGCCGCGCCGCAGCCGGTGCTCCAGTCGGCCGAGTTCGACCGTGCCGGTCTGCCCGGCGATCCGCCGCAGGCTCCGCAGCGCCCAGTCGACCAGTTCGGTGGCGCCGGTGACGGCGTGTTCGCGCAGCACGTCGGCGATCAGTCGCTGGAGGGCGGCCCGGGTGGCGTAGGAGCAGTCGCGGGCGTCGACCGCGTCCCCCACGGCGGTGTCGAGGGCGGGCACCGCCGCCGGGGTCAGCAGCCGGGCGGGCACCCGGGCGAGCGCGGTCAGGGCCGCGCAGCGCACCGGGTCCTGTTCGTTGCGCAGCCGCGGGAGCAGCCCGAGGGCGTCCTGGACGGCGGCCCGGTCGTCGCCGGCGGCGGCGTTGGCGAGCAGGCCGGTCCAGGCGGCGGCCCGGTCGGCGGCGTCCGCGCGGGAGAGGGCGGCCCGCAGTTCCGGCTGGGCCTCCTCGGGGGGCAGGTGGGCCAGGACGGGGACGACCTGGGGCCAGGGGCGGCCCTCGGCGCGGCGTGCGGCGGCCTGCCGCCGGGCCTCGGCGTGGCGGCGGGCGTGGGGGAACAGCGGTAGCAGCAGGGCCAGTTCGGCTTCCTGCGGGAGGGCGTCGGCGTACACGGCGTCGAGGAAGGCGTCGCGCCGGGACGGCGGAAGGGCGCGCAGCAGGGCGGCGAGGCAGGTGGGTGAGGCCAGCCAGTGGCGGCCGAGGGCGGGGAGCGAGGGCGGGTCGGCGCGCGCCAGTCGGCGCAGTGTGCCGCTGGTGGGCGGCGCGGTGTACCGCTCGACCGCGCCGCGTCGCGGGTCGGCGAGGACGCGGACGGTGCGTTCGGCGTCCGCGGCGGCCAGCGCCGACAGGGAGGAGCGGCGCAGCGGGAGGTCCGGGCCGAACCGCTCCAGCAGGTCGAGGACCCGTTCGGGGCGGGTGCGCGCGGTGGTGGCGAGGACGTCGGCGAGGGCGGGCCAGTGCCTGAGCCGCAGTGTCTCGGGGTGCTCGGCGAGGACCTGGTCGAGGTGGTCCAGGACCTCGTCGGGGAAGCGTGCGGCGAGGCGGGCGAGCGGTGCGGCGTGGGCGAGGTGGGGCAGGGTCCGGGCGACGAACGCGGGGCCGCAGGCGGGGAGCAGGCGGGCGGCTTCGGCGTCGCCCCATTCGGCGCGCAGGCGCTCGACCAGTCGTTCGGCGAGCCGGTGGCGGCGGCCCTGCCGGACGATGCCGGTCAGCTGGCGGCGCAGGACGCAGGAGGCTCCGGTGAAGGCCGCCTCGATCGCCTCGTCCGGGACGTCCTGGGTGCGGGCGGCGCGCAGGGCGTGTGCGCGGACCACCGGGTCGGGGTCGGTCAGCCGCTCGGCGAGGTGGCCGGTGGCGCGGGCGGCGGTCGCGGCGAGGGCGGCCAGCCGTCGGCCGTGGGTGCCGGAGCGTTCGAGCGCGGACAGCAGTCCGGGGAGTTCCTTGTCGGGGTCGAGTTGTCGGGCCGTGCGGGCGACGAGCTGTTGGCGCTCCGGGTGGGAGAGCGGGTCGAGGTCGGCGAGCAGCTGATCGGCTTCGTACGGCATGCGGTCATTGTGGCCGGGCCGGGCGGTGCCTCCCACTGGTTTTCCGCTGCCGCGACCGCGTGCGGGGGTGTCGGCCGGGCGGCGGGCGGCTCGGGTTCGGGGGTTCGGGGCTCGGGCAGCCCCGCGGTGTGGCGGGGCCGCCGGAGCGCGGCGCTCGGGGTGGCCACCGGTCCGCCCGGGGCGGACCGGTGGCGGACCGGTGGCGTCAGGCCGTCTGGTACCCGCCGAGCATGAGCGAGGAGCCCACGCTGGTGCAGTACGCGTAGCTCCAGACGCCCTTGCCGACCGGCTGCCAGGGGCCGTACACCCGCACGCCGTTGTTGCACGTGGCGACGGCCCGGAAGGAGGTCGCGCCGGTGTAGTCGGCGCAGTGGACGCCGGTGGTGTTGTTGTCGTTCCAGCTGCTGCAGTCGGCCGTCGCCGTGGTCGCCGACGCCGGGGTGGCGGCGGCTCCGAGCGCGAGCGAGGCCGCGGCGACGGCCGCCGCGGCGAGCGTACGCATCTTGATCATGGGGTTCCCCTCCTGTGTGCGACGGCGGGCCGCTCTCGGGTGGACGCGGCCGCCGTCTCCGAGGAGGTTAGGAGCCGGAGCGTTCCGGTCGGCGGCTCCTGACGGCCGGGAAGACGCGCTGTCGAGAACCGGCGACGCCGTGCCGAGTCGGCGCCGGCGCGGGGACGGGCCGTCAGCGGTGGCCCAGCACGTTGACCACCCGTCCGCTGGGGTCGCGGACGAAGAACCGCCGCACGCCCCACTCCTCGTCCTGCAGCGGGTGGACGATCTCCGCGCCGCTCGCCCGCATGACCGCGTAGGCCGCGTCCACGTCGTCCACCTCGATGCTCATGTCGGGGGCGACGGGCGCGGTCCGGTCCCCGGCCATGACGCTGATCTGCGCCGCGGGGGCGGACGGGGAGGCGAGCGTCATGATCCAGCCGTGGTTCATCACCTCCTCGAAGCCCAGCAGGCCGTAGAACTCCCGGCTCTCCTGCGCGGCCTGCGACCGGATGTTGGGCACGACACGGCGAACTGCCATCGACGACTCCGAACGAGAGCGAACCTGTTTTCTGTGTCTCCGCAGGCGTACTACAGCACGTCCGGCCGCGCGTGCGGCATCGGGGGCGGGGCGTCGCGGCCGTAACGGACGGCGGGCGGGCGCCGGCCGGGGGGCCTGCCTCAGGATCCGGCCCCGGGGGTGCCCCCCGGTGAGGACGGTGGTCCTCCCCAGCGCGCCGCGGGCACCGCCGGCGTGAGGATCGACCCATCGAACGCCGAGGTCGTCGGCGTTCCCTCGAGTCGGGGTGATCACAACGATGGCAGGCAACGAGCGGATCGCGCGGCGCGGACTGCTGGCGGCGACGGCGGCGGCCACCGCGGCGGCCGTGCTGGCACCGGTGACGGCGGTCGCCGCGCCGGCCGCGGCCAAGGACGCCGGTACGGGCGCGGGTACCGGTACGGGCGCGGGCGCGGATCCGGCGACGGCGCGGCGCTCCGTCGTGGTGGAGGCGTTGGAGGGCGTCGCCCGGCCGCTGCGGACGACGGAACCCGGCGGTGGCACCGCCGATCTGAGCGCGCTGGTCCGGATGATCGGCGACGCCGAGGTGGTCGGCCTCGGCGAGGCCACCCACGGCTCGCACGAGTTCTTCGCGATGAAGCACCGCCTGTTCCGCTGCCTCGTCGAGGAGCGGGGCTTCACCACCTTCGCCCTGGAGACGAGTTGGACCAGCGGTCTGCGGATCGACGAGTACGTCCGGGGCGGCCCCGGCGACGCGCGGCAGGTCGTCAAGGAGGCCCTGGGCGACAGCCCGTGGGACCGCGAGGAGTTCGCCGACCTGATCGCCTGGATGCGGTCCTACAACGCGGGCCACCCGCGGAAGCCGGTCCGCTTCCTGGGCGACGACCTCGGCCTGCCGAGGCTCGGCGACCGGATCTTCGACGAGGTCACCTCCTACGTGCGCGGGGCCCGCCCCGACCTCCTCCCCCGGCTCGAGGGGCTCTACGCGGGCCTGCGGCCGTTCGACGACGCCTTCGCCCACCTGAAGAGGCCGCTCGCCGAGCGCCGGGACGACGCCGCCACCGCGCAGCGGGCGCTCGACCTGGTCACCGCGGTCGGGGCCGGGGACGGGGACGGGACGACGGACGGGACGACGGACGGGGCGAGGGGCGGGGCCTCCGGCGACGACGCCCACGCGTGGGCCGTGCAGCACGCCCGGAACATCGCCCAGACCTTCGCCTTCGCCGCGATGGACCTCGACGACCCCGCCTCCGTGTCCGCCTCGGAGCAGCTGCGCGACCGGGCGATGGCGGACAACACCGCGTGGTGGCAGCGCCGTACCGGCGGCAGGGTGCTGCTGTCGGCGCACAACGGGCACGTCGGCTACCTGTCCACCGACACCTTCCTGTACCCCCACCCGCAGGGCGCCCGGCTGCGGGAGGCCTACGGCGGCGGCTACGTGGCGGTGGGCTTCTCCTTCGCCGGCGGCTCCTTCCTCACCAACGACGCGGTGCTGAGCAGCGATTGGAAGACCGTCACCGTGCCGGCGGCCACGCCGGAGATGAACGAGTACACCCTCGACCGGGTCCGCCACCGGGACTACTACGTCGACCTGCGCACCGCTCCCCGGGCGGCACGCGACTGGCTGGACGTCTCCCGTCCCACCTACGACGCGGGCTCGGTCTACGTCGCCGACCCGATGCCGCGGCTCGCGATCGGCCGGGCCTACGACGTCCTGGTCCACCTGCACCAGGTCACCCAGGCACGCAAGTTCTGACCGCGCGCGTTCCGGCCGCGGCGCGGAGGCCGTCCCGGCCGTCGGCACCCCTCGCGCCCGGCCGCCGGTGCGTGGTCGTCACGGTGGCCGGGCTCTGCGCCGTCGGCGGCGGGCCCGGACGGCCACCCCGAGGGGAGGGGGTGGGTGCCGTCCGGGCCGCTCCCTGCCGACCCGTTCCTCGTCTCACCCCGATCCGGCCGGCCAAACCTGCGGATCGGGGGCTCGGCCTCAACCGCCGCAGGTCTGGTCCTTCGCGGGCAGCCGGCCCGTGGTCAGGTAGCGGGTGACGTCGGCGTCCGCGCAGGACGGGCCGGCCACCACGACGCCGTGGCCCTCGCCGCCGTTCACCGTGACCATCCGCGCGCCGTGCAGGGCCCGGCGCATGCCCCGGGCCATCTCCAGCGTCGCCTGCGGGTCCCACTGGTTCTGCACGATCAGCGCGTTGACGTCGTTGTCGACCACGGTGGCGGGTTCCCCGCCCGTCGGCTTCCAGAACGCGCACGGCTGGATGTTGGCTCCCAGGTCGCCGGCCAGCGGGTACCTGGCCCGGTCGCGGGCCGCGTCGCGGCGGTACTGCTCGGGGTCGCGCGGCCAGTCGCGGGAGTCGCCGCAGAAGACGGCCCACACGGCGGCGGTCGTGTTGTCGGAGGCGACGCCCGCCGGTACGGCCGGAACGGCGGGCCCGCCCGCGGCCGCGGCCTTCAGCGCGGCGATCCAGGGGGTGACGGCCTCGACGTGGACGAAGGCGGCGTACCCGGCGCGGATGGCGTCGCCGTCGAGCGTGCCGTCCTCGGTCGGGACGGGCGTGCGGTCGGCGTGGGCGACCAGGTCCCAGTAGGTCCTGCGGACCTCGGCGGCGGTGGCGCCCAGGCCGTAGGTGGCGTCGCGGGCGGCGGCCCACTCGGTCCACCGGGTGAAGGCGCGTTCGGCCCCCACCGACGCCTCCCGGAGCGTCCCCCGCCACGCGAGCGCCGGGTCGAGCGCGCTGTCGAGCACGAACCGGTCCGAGCGCTGGGGGAACATCTGGGTGTAGACGGCGCCCAGGTAAGTCCCGTAGGAGTACCCGAAGTAGGAGATCCTCCGCTCGCCCAGCACCGCCCGGACGACGTCCATGTCGCGGGCCGTGTTGCGGGTGGTGAGGTGCGGCAGCACGTCCCCGGACTTGGCCCGGCACTTGTCGGCCACCGACTTGGCCCGGTCCACGTCCTTCGCGAACGTCCGTGCGTTGTAGGGGTGTTGGAAGGTCCGCTCGTCTTCCGTCAGGTCGCAGCCGATCGGCGAGCTCTGCCCGACCCCGCGCGGGTCGAAGCCGATCAGGTCGAACCGCTCCCGCACCTGCGCGGACAGCAGCGGCTCCATCTCCACGGGCATGGTCAGCCCCGGGACGCCCGGGCCCCCGGGGTTCATCAGCAGCACGCCGTGCCGTTCCTTCGCGCTGCCCGCCTTGACCCGCGATATCGCGATGTCGATCTTCCGGCCCGCCGGGGCCCCGTAGTCGAGCGGCACCTTGACCTTCGCGCACTCGAACGCGGCCGGCCCGCCCGCGTCGCAGCGCTCCCACCGGAGTTCCTGCTGCGCGTACCGCTGGAGCGGATCGCCCGCCGCGAACGCCGTCGCGGGGGTGAGGGCCGCCAGCGCGGCCGTCACCGCCCCGACCGTGACCACGGAAATCGTTCGCCCGTCCTGCAGCGCCATGCCGGTCCTCCGTACGGAATCAAGTGCCTCGGTGCCTCCAGTCTCCGGGCGGCCCGGCCCGCGCCGCGTACGGCGCGGGAACGGGCTCGGGATCCGACTCACGGCGTACGGCGGAGCACGGACGTCCTGCCGGAGTGGCATGTTCCCCTTGTCTGTCGCCTCGGGGTGAACGGCCGACGGGCCGCGAGCCGTTCCGGCCGCGGCGATCGCGGCGATCGCGGCGGTCGCGCGGGCCGCTGCCGGCATGTCACCCGATCTGGATGGCGGCGACCCTCGGCGGGCGGTTCGGGAAGGTGATGTCGGTCCAGCGTTCGATCCGCACGGAGTCGCCGTTCACGTCGTCGTAGGTCAGGTCGTTGTTGCCGGTGGAGATCCGGTCGACCCACCACCCGCCGAAGTCGGTCCTCCCCCCGTTCGCGTAGCAGTCGACGCTGTCCCGGCCGTCGAGGTGCGACCAGATCTTCAGGAAGTCGTTGCGGCCCCCGTCGCACGGGACGTGGTCGATGGCGAAGGCGCCGGAGTTCGGCAGGCCGACGGTGAAGGTGGCGGCCGCGGCGAGCGCCACGGCCAGGGAACGGACGGCCCTCTTGGTCGTCGAGATCACGGGTTCTCCCTCGTGCGAGGGCCGGGACGCGGCCCGGCGCTGTCGGTGACGCCACGTCATGACGCGACGCGCGAACGGGGTTTCGCCGGTGCGGCGCGCGGCCGGCCGCGCGCCGGTCCGGCTCCTCACGGGCGTGCCTTCCGGTGGCACGGCCGCGGGACCCGAGGCCTCAACGTAGTGACCCCCGTCCCCCGTCCGGCCGCAACACTCCGCGTCCGGACCGACGGGCCGGGACATCACCCGATCGTGGCGCGGGCGGCAGCGCACGGGGTCTCGACGCCGGCCCGCTCCGGGGGTCAGCCGTTCGCCGGCCCGGGGAGCCGGTCGAGCCAGTCGAAGAGGTCCGTGCCCAGCAGCTCGCCGTGGTCCGCGACATCGCCCCGCAGGGGGCCCGGCGCGAGCCGGTACAGGGACGAGCGGTCCCGGCCGTGCCGGCGCATGAACAGGCCCGCTCCCCCGCCGTCCTCGCCGACCAGGACCCAGTGCGGCGCGTACGTACGCACCTCCCAGGCGTCGTTGCGGGCCCGGAAGGCGTGCGGCCCGAACAGCGCGCCGCCGTCCGGCAGTCGGAGCCCCGGGGTGGCGCGCCACAACCGGGCGACGGCCGGGTTCGGCCCCTCCCGCAGCCCGACGGCGAGCGCCGTCCACACCGTCAGGAACCCGGCGAAGGAGTCCGCGACCGGCCACTCCTCACCGGTGACCCGGCTGTGCGCCACGACGGGCCACTCACCGTCGGCGGCCCGGTCGAGGGCGAAGCCGTGGCGCTCGTGGTCGTCGTCCTCGTGGAACCAGAGCCGGTCCCCGCCCGACCGGCCGTCGAGGAGCCCGGGTTCACCGAGCCCGGGCACGGGCTCCACCGTGGCGATCGGACGGCCGCGCAGCGAGCCCTCCCCGTACGCGGCCAGCCACCAGCGGTACGAGCGCGGCAGCGGACCGGTGACGGACTCCGCCGCGCGGATCACGGCCTCGGGTCGGCCCCGGCCCGGCCGGGTGGCGATCCCCGGCGTCGTGGCGATCAGGTCCCGCAGAAGTTCTGGATCGGCCCGCATGACGGGCAGTCTCACACGAATGGCGGGGCAAGCCTTACCCGGCCCCCTGACCGCCCCTCGTCAGGTCCGGCGGGCGCGGGCGGCCAGGCGGTCGGCGAAGGCGGTGACGAGGGTGCGCAGCTCCTCCGGGCGCTCGATGACGAAGGGCCGGTCGAGCGAGGCGAGCAGCGGCGGCAGCCAGTCGAGGCGCTCCGCCCGCAGCTCGGCGCGCAGCCAGCGCTCCGCGGCCGGGCCCCCGTCCGGCGGCGGTGCCGGTCCGTCCTCCTCCAGCGTCGCGAGGCCGGCGGGCAGGTGGGCGCGGACCTGGTCGGGCGTCCCGTGGATCCGCAGCGTCACCTCGTACCGGTAGCCGGCCGTGGCGAAGCCCGACAGCACGCGCTCGGCCGGGTCGGGGCCGGCGGGGACGTCGAACGAGCCGGGCAGGGCCCGCGCGTCGGTGACGCGGTCGAGGCGGAAGGTCCGGTCCTCGCCGACCCCGGGGTCCGCGCCGGTGACGTACCACCGGTTCGCGTGGGCGACGATCCCGTACGGGTGCACCGTGCGCTCGCTGGGCCGGCCCTCGCGGTCGGTGTACCGGACGGAGACCGGCCTGCGGTGGCGCACGGCGTCGGCCAGGGTGAGCAGGACCCCGGCGTCCGGGACGGCGTCCGCGCCGGAGCCGTCCGTGAAGGAGAGGGCGTCCAGGAGCGCGTCGAGCCGAGCCGCGACGTGCCGGGGCAGCACCCGCCGGATCTTGGCCGCCGCGGTCTCGCCCGCCGTGCGCTCGGCCGTCGCCAGTCCCGTACGGCGCCCGGCGATCAGCCCGAGCAGCACGGCCAGCGCCTCGTCCTCGCCGAGCATGAGCGGGGGCAGGCGGTGGCCCGGGGAGATCCGGTAGCCGCCGTACCGGCCGCGCACCGACTCCACCGGCACGTCGAGGTCGATCAGGTGGTCCACGTAGCGCCGCACGGTGCGGCCGTCGACGCCGAGGCGGTCGGCCAGTTCGGCCACCGTCCGGGTGCCGCCCGACTGCAGCAGTTCCAGGAGGGTCAGCACGCGGCCGGTGGGTCGGGACATGTCCACAGCCTAGGCGGATAGTGGACGGATTCTGTCCACTATCCCTCCTAGTCTGCGGAGCGCACGACGGCACCGCCGTCCAGCCAACCGCGCGGCCGTCAGCCGCGGCCGCCCGGCCGTGGCCGGCCCAGGCACATCCCAGGAGGACACCATGGAGTTCGTTTCGATCCGCGTCATCACCGGCGACGTCGCGCGCCTGGTCGGGTTCTACGAGCGCGCCACGGGGGTCCGGGCGCAGTGGGCGACCGAGGACTTCGCCGAACTCCGGACCCCGGGCGCCGCCCTCGCGATCGCGAGCACCCGCACCGTCCCACTGTTCGCCCCGGGCTCCGCCCGCCCGGCCGCCAACCAGAGCGTCATCACCGAGTTCCTCGTCGACGACGTGGACCGCGTCCACCGCGACCTGGCCGGCTTCGTCACGGACTTCGTCACCGAGCCCACCACCATGCCCTGGGGCAACCGCTCCCTGCTGCTGCGCGACCCCGACGGCAACCTCGTCAACTTCTTCACACCCGTCACCCCGGCGGCCCTCGCGAAGTTCGCCCGCTGACCGGGCCGTGGCGCCCGCGGGGGGCGCCGGCGACGGGCCCCGCGCGGCCGGCGGCCGGAGGGCAAGCCGTTTTCGTGCGCGGGTGGGGGTCACTTTTCGGATAGTCGCGACGGCCGGGGCGGGTGAGGCTTGGGGCGTTCCCCGGGGACCGAGTGGGCCGGCACACCGCTCCCCGGAGACGCGCCGCCCTCTCGACGGCCCGTCAAAGAAGGGGAACCCCACCACGCGGGCCGTCCTGGCCGCGGCCGGCGCCCCCACAGGGCGGGGCGGCGGGAAGGCTCCCTTCCCGTACCGGCCGCCCCGCACCCGCCCGGCCGGCGCTCCCACCCCGGCCGGGCCCGGCACCCGGAAGATGCGGAGACCACATGGCCCGACGACGTTCCCTGCCCCGGCTCGGCCTGGCCGTACCGATCGCGCTGTCGCTGACCGCCTCGCTCGGATTCCTGCCCGCCCCGGCCTCGGCGACGCCCCGGACACCGTCCGCCACCCAGGCCGAGGACGCGAACACCCTCGCGTACGTCGTCAACACCAAGACCGACCGCCGCACCGTCGCGGCCGTGCAGCGGGCCGTCACCGCGGCCGGCGGCACCGTCGTCGTCACGTACGACGAGATCGGCGTCATCGTCGCCCACTCGGCGAACCCCGACTTCGGCAGGCAGCTGCGCGCGGTGCGCGGAGTGGAGTCGGCGGGCGCCACCCGGACCGCACCGCTGAGCGCCGCGGGCACCACCGACGACGGCGGGGTACGGCCCCTCTCCGAGGCCGAGGCGGCGAGGATCGCCGAGGCCGCGAGGACCGGAGAGGCCGCCGGCGACGGCGCCGAACCCCTCGAAGCCGAGCAGTGGGCCCTGCGGGCGATCGGCGCCGACAAGGCCGCGAAGACCGACCCCGGCAGCAGGGACGTCACCGTCGCCGTGATCGACACCGGCGTCGACGACACCCACCCCGACCTCGCCGCGAACTTCTCCCCGTCGCAGTCCGCGAGCTGCGCCAGCGGCAAGGCCGACACCACGTACGGCTCCTGGCGGCCGGTGGACCCGGACTACTTCCACGGCACCCACGTGGCGGGCACCATAGCCGCCGCCCGCAACGGCATCGGCGTCGCGGGCGTGGCACCCGGCGTGCGGGTCTCCGGCATCACCGTCTCCCAGCCCACCCCGCGCCAGCTGATCTACGCCGAGAGCGTCGTCTGCGCCTTCGTGTTCGCCGCCGACCACGACGTGCAGATCACCAACAACAGCTACTACATCGACCCGTGGCAGTACAACTGCCTGGACGACCCCGACCAGAAGGCCATCGTCGACGCGGTCGACCGCGCCCAGCGCTACGCGCAGCGCAAGGGCACCCTCACCGTCGCCGGAGCCGGCAACGCCAACCACGACCTCGACTCCCACGCCTTCACCGACCCCGGCAGCCCCGACGACTCCACCCCGGCGAGCCGGACCGTCGACCCCCACACGTGCTGGGACCTGCCCGCACAACTGCCGGGCGTCGTCACGGTCAGCGCCACCGGCGCCAAGAACGCGAAGGCGTACTACTCCAACTACGGCCTCGGCGTGATCGACGTCGCGGCGCCGGGCGGCGACCGGTACGTGGCCTCGGACACGCCGTCCGGGCACCCCGGCGTCCTGTCGACGCTGCCGAACAACCAGTACGGCTACGAGCAGGGCACCTCCATGGCCACGCCCCACGCCGCCGGCGTGGCCGCACTCCTGAAGTCCGCCCACCCCGACGCCACCCCGGCCCGGCTGCAGGCGATGCTCAAGGCCCAGGCGGACAACCCGGGGTGCCCGGCCGCCCCGTACGACGGCAACGGCGACGGCGTCGTGGACGCCACCTGCGCGGGCGGCAAGCGCGTCAACGGCTTCTACGGCTTCGGCGTCGTCAACGCGCTGCGCGCCGTCGAGTAGCCCCCTGTCCCACCCCGGGCGAAGCGCCCCCGGCCGCCGGCGGGGGCGCTTCGCCACGCCCGGCCACCGGCGCGAACGGGGCCGCGGGGAGGACGGGTCGGCGGGTCAGGGAAGCGGCTGTGGAGGCCGCTTCTCGGCCACCGTCAACGACCGTCGGCCCGGCCCGGCCGGATGCGGGAGCGGAGGAGCGGCGACGCGCTGGGGCGCGGACAGCACGGTCCGTCGGGTACTGACCATCCGCCAACGGACAATCCGTTTTCGGCTCGCTGACGCGGACGGTTTTGGATAGCGGCGACGATCACCGGCACGCGAGACTCAGAACGTTCCCGGGGCCTGAACAGAGCGGTGCACGACGCCGGCCCCGCGGTATGCCGCGTGTTCGGCAGACCGCCCCAGAAGAGGGAGTTCACACAAGAGCGCGCACAACGCCATGGTCGCGGCCCGCGCTCTCGAGTCTCAAGGAGAAGAAATGAACCGTGTCATCCGAACCGCCACCGTGGTGTCGGCCCTGTGCCTGGCGGGCCTGAGTGTGACGGCCAGTCCGGCCTCTGCCACCGCCGGGTTCCAGATCCAGAACAAGGCGACGGGGCTCTGCCTCGCCGGGACGGTCGACAGCCCCGACCACACCCCCGCCGTCTACGAGGCGCCTTGTGGCAGCCGGGACACCCAGCGCTGGGCGAACAGCCGGAACACGTTCATCATGACCGCCGGCGGAATGGTCAGCCTCTGTATGAGCGCGGACAGCTACGGCGACGTCTTCACCGCGGGATGCTCCCTGGGCACTGCCTACGGGCAGAACTGGAAGGTCGCCTCGCTCAACGGCTCCTACACCAACTTCTACAACGAGACCAAGGGCTGCTACCTGCAGGTCATCTCCGGTCAGGCCGCCTGCATGCCGGGCTGGACCGGTGACTCCAAGCAGTTCCGTGTGATCTGACGGAGCGCAGCACCCGGCCGCGGCCGACCGGGGTTCGAAGCCGAGGCGCCGGCCCGTAGGGCCCGCGCCTCGGCTTTCCCACCGGCCCGGTCGGCCGCGGCGCGGCACGGCGCCCGCACGGCATTGTGCCGCGACGCGCCGATACGAACCAGGAACCACCCGTACCGAGGGCTGCCGGCAGGTGTCCGGGCGTGCCCCGGCCGAGCAGGAGGTATGAGATGAACCTTGTGACAAGGGGCGCCAAGTTCGCCGTGGCGCTGGCGATGGCCGGCGCATCGGTGCTGGGCGTGGCGGGCAGCGCGGACGCGGCCCCCGGCGCGCCGTATCTCGGATACGGCCACACCACCTCGGGCACCGGGGTGTGGTGCGTGCAGCACCTGGTCAACGACTGGCTGCGGCTGGGCGGCCGGTCCACCATCGATGAGGACGGCCAGTGGGGCCCGAAGACCGACGGCGCCGTGCGGTACTTCCAGCAGAGCATCCTCGGCAGCGCCCAGGCGGACGGCGTCGTCGGTCCGCAGACCGGCAACAAGCTGATGAACATCGACTGGACCGACCCGTACGGCGGGCCCGACGGCAGCTGCCGGCCGTTCATCCCCACCACCAGCTGATCGCCGGACCGGACCGCTTCGCGGCCCGGGACCGGGTGCGGTCCCGGGCCGTCAGCCGGCGGGGCTCATCCGGAAGACCGGGCCGCGTGGGGTGAACGGCAGGACGGCGCCGCGCGGGACGAGGAAGGCGTGTTCGCGGCGCAGCCGCAGGACGTCGCACTCGCCGTCGGTGATGACCAGGACGGGTGCGCCGGGCGGGAAGTCCTCGGCCCGTTCGAGGAGGTCGATGCCGGGCTGGAGGACGGTGCCGCCGCGTCCGTGCACCCGCAGGCGGCCGGCGATCTCCTCGACCGGGAGGTATCCGGCGTCGTGCGGGGCGGCGTCGCAGTGCACCAGCCGGGCGGCGGGGACGTCCCGGGCGGCGGCGTAGGAGGCGATCGCGCCGAGGGCCTTGCCGAGCAGGGCCCGGTCCATCGAGCCGGAGGTGTCCAGGACGACCCCGAAGGTGCAGCGCGGCACCTCCTCCTCGGGGAAATGGCGGCCGGCCCGGGGGATGTCCGGGGTCACGGACTGGCGGCGGGCGGGGCGGGAGTAGCTGCGCACCGGTTCCGGGCTCGGCACGAACTCGTCGAACCAGCGGGCCAGTCGGGCGTCCCAGGGCAGTGGGGGGTGGGCGAGTGCGCGGATCTCCTCGACCAATCCGGCCGGGAGCAGGCCGCGTTCGCGCTGGTGCAGTTCGAAGCCCTGTTGGAGGCCGCGCCGGTAGAAGTCGTCGAGGTCGACGTAGTCCCGGGGCGGGCCGAGGGGCTCGCCGAGGACGTCGGGGCGGTTCTTGCCGGCCAGGGTGGCGAGGCGGCGGATGCGGCGCTGGTCGCGGGCGATCCGGTCGTACACCTCCTCGGCGGACAGCCCCTTGAGCCGCGGGTCGTGCAGCAGCCCGTCGGGCATCTCGCCGACGCCCATCTCCAGCAGCCAGCCGTTGATGACGTAGTCGGCGGCGACGTTGAACAGGAACGGGTCGCGGCCGCCGCGGCGTTCGCCGTGCCGCAGGGCGGCGTGCAGGATCTCGTGGCCGAGGATGAACCGCCATTCCTCGTCGGTGTGGTGGCGCAGCGGGTTGACGTAGATCTCGGCGGCCTCGGCGTTGACGGCGGCGACGGCGATGTCGTGGGCGCGGGCGAGTTCGGCGTCGGCGACGACGGTGAGGCCGGCCGCGATGCCGCCGAGCAGGGGGTAGGAGGAGACGAACCAGTTGAGGGCCCGGGTCCAGGGCCGTTCGGGCAGGCGTTCGCCGGTGTCGGCGTCGATCCGGCCGCCGGCCCGGTCCATCGCGGCGGACATGGTGCGGGTGAGGGCGGCGGCGAAGGCCGTCGGCCAGTCCTCGCGGGCCTGGCCGTGGCCGCGCCACTCGACGAGCAGTTGGTCGCGTTCGGCGGTGCCGGCCGTCCCGGCGGTGGTGGGCGGCAGGCCGTCGCGGCGCCAGCGGGCGGCCAGTTCCTCCTCGTCGCCGCCGGGGTACTCCTGGGGCAGGACGACCGGGGCACGGCCGACGGGGAAGGTGGCGAGGAAGCGGTTGACGACCGCGCAGCGGGCGGCGGCCTGGTGGGCGTCGGGCTGGGTGCGGGGGCCGCGGGCGCCCGGGAGGTGGCCGAAGCCGAGGTGCAGCAGGCAGTGCGCCAGGACCCAGGCCCACTCCTCGGGTTCGGCCCGGCGGCGCGGGTTGACGTGCAGGGTGCCGTTGGAGTCGGCCACCGCCCAGCCGTCGGGCGGGGCGGTGGTGCAGTTCTCGGTGCGGCAGACGTCGGCGCGCAGGGCGGCGAGGGCCGGGTTGCGGCGCAGCAGTCGGACGCCCTCGTCGAAGGCCTCGGTGCCCGGGTCGGGCTTCTTCGCGGCGGTGTGGGCGTGCTTCACCGGCGGGCCTCGACCAGGCGGGGCATGTCCCGGGCGGCCTCGATCAGGAACCAGGCGGGCAGCAGCGGGTTGCCGTCCGGGCCGTCGGCGATCACCGTCTGGGCGACCTCCACCGAGATCTCGGCCAGTTGAACGAGCAGCGACTTGGCGCGGAAGGCGGTCTGCCGCTGCGCGCCGGAGGCGTGCTCCTTGCGGGCGGGCAGTTCCTTGACGAGCCGGCCGCGGAAGGCGTCGGCGAGGTAGTAGAGCAGGTCGCGGTCCTCCAGCCGGTGCGGCCAGCGGGCGTCGCCCTTGAGGATCGCCTCCAGGCCGTAGGAGTTGCGGACGATCTTCGCGTAGCCGCAGAAGGCGACGGCGTGGGGCGCGGTGAGCAGGCCGTGGGCGACGACCTTGAGGGTCTCCTCGTCCAGGGTGGGGCCGAAGGAGTGCAGCGCGTCGGAGAGCATGTGCCAGGCGCGCGGGGTGGAGAACGGCTCCTCGGTCTTGGGCGGGGCGGACCACAGGTGGTCGGGCCGGTCGGTGAGGTGGTCGACGATCCAGGGGTGGATGCCGGCGCCGGCCGCCCAGTGCAGCCAGTCCCGGGCGCTGGCCCGCAGGTGGACGTGGACCATGCGGTTGACCAGTGCGGAGGCCATCGGGCGGGCGAGCGCGCCGTCGGTGGCGCGGTTGCCGGCGCCGATCACGATCGAGCCGGGCGGCAGTTCGTACGAGCCGATCCGGCGGTCCAGGATCAGTGAGTAGAAGGCCTTCTGGACGTCCGGTGAGGCCGCGTTGAGCTCGTCCAGGAACAGGCAGTAGGGCTCGTCGCGGGCGATCTGCTCGGGCGGGCAGAACCGGGAGCGGCCCTCGGGGGTGAGCTGCGGGACGCCGATCAGGTCCTCGGGGGCGAGCTGGGTGCCGACGAGGCTCACGCATTCCAGGCCGAGCGATTCGGCGAACGCCCTGACCAGGGAGGACTTCCCGATCCCGGGGGCGCCCCAGAGGAACACGGGGCGGACGGTGGCCAGGCCGAGCAGCAGCTCGGGGGCCTGGGCGGGCGAGACGCTGACTGCTCCCTGCACGGGGCTCCTTCGTGGCGACGGTGCGTGACCGGCCCAGTGTGCGGCGGGAGTCGGTGCGGGCGCACCCGGATTTCCGGCGGGCGCGGTCTCAGAGGGCGGCGGGGGCCTCCGGGGCAGCCGGGGCGGCGGGGGCGGCGGGGCAGAACTCGGCCTCCAGTTCGGCCGTGAAGACCCCGACCGGCGAGCCCCAACTCCCGGCGGCCCAGTCGCCGTTCACCTCGGTGGCGAGCAGGTGGCGGCCGTCGCGGGTGCCGAAGGTGTAGGACCAGGAGCCGTTGATGGCGCCGCCCATCCCCCACACCGTGCCGCAGGACAGCTTCTGCTCGGCGATGCCCAGGCCGTAGCGGGTGTCCGGGATCCAGTGGCCCTGCGGGTCCAGCGTGGTGAACATCTCGCGCTGCTGGGCGGGCGGCAGCAGCCGTCCTTCGAGCAGCGCGCGGAAGAAGACGGCGAGGTCGCCGGTGGTGGAGATCATGTCGCCGGAGGCGTACCCCCAGGAGGGGTTGAGGTCGGTGACGTCGTGGACGGGGGCGTCCGCGCGCTGCTCCATCAGCTTGGAGTAGTGGCGGGCGTGCGGGCCGTGGATGCGCATGTCGCCGGCGGCCGGTTCGTAGGTGTTCGCGAGGTGCAGCGGCCCGGTGATCCGGTCGGCGATCTCCTGGGCGAGGCGGCGGCCGGTGGCCTTCTCGACGATCAGGCCGGCGAGCGCGTAGTTGGTGTCGGAGTAGGCGAAGCCGGTCCCGGGGGCGAACTTCGGCCCGTTGGCGACGGCGACCTCGACGAGGCGGCGCGGCGTGAAGTCGTCGAAGCGGTGCGCCAGGAACGACGGGCCGGTGAACTCGCGTGCGAGCTCCGGGTCTTCGGCGTAGTTGTAGACGCCGCTGGTGTGGTTCAGCAGCTGGCGGACGGTGATCCTGGAGCCGTCGTAGCCGTTGCCGTCCAGCAGGCCGGGCAGCCAGTGCTCGACGCTGTCGTCCAGGCCGAGCCGCTGCTCGGCGGCGAGTTGGAGGACGACGGTGGCGACGAAGGTCTTGGTGGTGCTGCCGATCCGGAACCGGTCGCGGGGCGTGATCGCGCGGCCGGTGTCCAGGTCGGCGGTGCCGGTCGCGGCGAACCAGGTCGCGTCGCCGTCCCGGACCTCGGCCCGCGCCCCCGGCAGGCCGGCCTCGGTCACCGCGCGCTCCAGCACGGAGCGGACGCCGTCGTGCGGGCGGGCGGTGTGCGGGCGGGAGCCCTCGGCGGAGGCGGCCGGGGCGGCTGCCAGCAGGGCGCCGGCGAGAGCGGCGGTGAGCGCGGCGCGGGCGGTACGGGCGGTACGGGCGGTGGTCTTCACGGTGGTCTCCCCCTGGTCGCGAACTGTTTCGCGTTCGAGGAAAAGGCTAGGCCCGTGTTCGCCTTTCCATCAATGCCCTGACCTTCCTTCAGGGACGTTCTCCCAGGCCAGCACGGGTAATTCCTTGCAATGGCCCTGCCGACTAATGCAATCGGCTTGAGGGCCGGCTGTTGCAATGGGATCGTGGGGGCCCGTAGGTCCGGCAGCGACGAGAGGAGCGCCCGTGCCAGGCGCCAGGCTGACCCAGGAAGAACGCCGGCGGATCGCCGCCGGGCTCACCGCGGGGCTGGGCTACGGGGAGATCGCCCGGGGGCTCGCGCGCCCCGCCTCCACCGTCACCCGCGAGATCGCCCGCAACGGCGGCCCGTCCGGCTACCGGGCGGACAACGCCCAGCGCGCCACCGCGCGGCGTTCCCGGCGCGGCAGGAGCGCGTTGCCCCGGGTGCCGGAGGGCAGCGCGCGCCCGGACGACGGGCGCGATCCGGCCGCGCTGGAGGAGTACGCGGCGCGGCTGGCCGAACTGCTGGCGCACCTGGGCATGCCGCGCATGGTGGGCCGGGTCCTCGCCTGCCTCTACCTCACCGACTCCGGCAGCCTCACCGCCACCGACCTGGTGCGGCGTCTCGGGGTGAGCCCGGCGTCGGTCTCGAAGGCGATCGGCTACCTGGAGGGCCAGCAGCTGGTGCGGCGCGAGAAGGAGGGCGGCTCGCACCGCGAGCGGTACGTCGTCGACGACGACATCTGGTACCGGGCGCTGCTGGCGAGCGCGCGGCGCAACACGCTGCTGGCCGAGTTCGCGCGCGACGGGGCGGACCTGCTCGGCGCGGCCACCCCGGCCGGGGCGAGGATGGCCGAGGCCTCGGTGTTCCTGGAGCACATGGGAGCGGACATCGTCCGCGCGGCGCAGCGCAGGCGCCGGCGGCCCGGGGAGGCCGGGGAGGCCGGGGAGGCCGACGCCATCGAGGAGGCCGACGCCGTCGAGGAGGCCGGGAACGAGGGGGCGCCCGGGCCGCGGGCGTGAGGGGCCGCGGCCGGAGCGGGAAGTCGGCCCGGCGGGGCTCGCGGGGCCGGGCCCGCGGTGATGATCCGATGTGCGACGGCCCGCGTGTCACACGCACCGGTGAACGTGCCCCGAAGCGCGGGCGCGGGCGGCCGGTTGCCGTTCTCCTGGGGGTCCTGTCCGGATCGGGCGTCATGCCCGCCGATCGGAGAGTGGGGCCCAGATGGGGACGAGAAGACGAAGGACGGCCGTCGGGCGGGCCGCGGTGCTCGCCGTCGCGCTGGCCGGCGGCGGGCTGCTGACGGCTCCGCCGGCGTTCCCGCAGAGCGCGGACGGGACGGTGACGGTCCGGGTGGTGCGGGCCGTGGACGCCTCGGGCGCGTGGACGCCCGCGCTGGAACCGGGGCTGGCGGGCGTGACGGTGACGCTCACCGGCGCCGGCCGGACCCGCGTCGAGGGCACCACGGGGGCCGACGGGACGGTGACGCTGGCCCCGCCGCCGCACGGGCCGGAGCGCGGCGGCACGTACCGGGTGCAGGTGGTGAACCCGAGGCCGGGCGTGCTGTTCCCCGCCTTCGCCTCGCGGCAGGGGCTGGACGGCGCGCCGGGCGGGTTGAGCTCCAACGAGGAGTTCGTCGACCTCTCCGACGGCGCGGACGTCTCGTACACCACCGGGCTGTGGAGCCCCGGCGACTACTGCCAGAAGAACGCCCCGCTGGTGACGACCTGCCAGAACACCGTGTGGCAGGGCGGCGCGCAGCGCACGCTGGTGTCGTTCCCGTACGGTGCGCGCGGCCAGGACGGCGTGGACGTGAACGTGACGGACCTCGCCACCGGCGCGCAGACCGGGACGCTGTTCGGCATCGCGTGGAACCGGGCCGACCGGCGGGTGTTCTCCTCGGCGGCGGCCAAGCGCACCACGGCCTACGGCCCGGGCGGCTCCGGCGGGATCTACGTCACGGACCCGGCGCGGGGCACGACCGCGCTGTTCGCCACCGTCCCGGACGCCGGGGGCACGGCGCACGGGCCGGGGGCGGACGAGGCGTTCCTGGCGGTGCCGGGCAAGGAGAGCCTGGGCGGGCTCAAGGTGACGGACGACGGCAGGGACCTGTTCGTCGTCAACCTCAACGACCGCCGGCTGTACCGCTACGACGCCACCGCGGCGAGCGCGTCGGCGCCGCGGGCGGTGTACCCGATCCCGGACCCGGGCTGCCCCTCGGCGGGCGACTGGCGGCCCTTCGGCCTGGGCCTGCAGGACGGCAGGGGCTACCTCGGCGGTGTCTGTTCGGGCGCGTCGACGGGCCTGGCCTCGGACCTGCGGGCGGTGGTGCTGCCCTTCGACCCGGCCACCGGCGGCTTCGGTCCGGCGGTGCTGGACCAGCCGCTGGACTACCCGCGCCAGTCGACGGTGGGCGCGGGCCCGTGCGACGGCGCGGGCTGGTTCCCGTGGACGGACACCTACCCGGAGGTGCAGAACGGCCAGGCCTGCTCGGGCTACCGCGCCCAGCCGGAGCCGGAGTTGGCCGAGGTCGGTTTCGAGGCGGACGGCTCGATGCTGCTGTCCTTCCGCGACCGCCTGGCCGACCGGGCGACGGGCCAGGCGGCGGCGGGCGCCGCGGTCGGCGAGGTGCTGTCGGGCGGTGACCTGGACAAGGCCTGCCCGGCGGGCGGCACGTTCGTGATGGACACCAACGGCGGCTGCGGGCTCTCCCCCCGGGGCACCCGGTTCTTCGACACCAGCCGGATGGGCTTCCACCACAACGCGGCCTACGCCGGGATGGCGCTGTCCAAGGTCGAGACGACCATCGCGACCTCCGGGTTCGACCCGAACAGCACGGCCTTCGGCTACGGCACGTCGTTCCTGCGGCGGGCGGACGGCGGGCAGGATCCGGCGTTCGGGCTGCGGCTCAACCCGGCGGACGTGCCCGCGCCGTTCGGCAAGGGCGCCTCGATGGGCGACCTGGAGGTGCTCTGCGACCGGGCGCCGCTGCAGATCGGCAACCGGGTCTGGTACGACCCGGAGCGCACCGGAGTCCAGCAGCCGGGCCAGCGCCCGGTGGCGGGCGTCACCGTCCACCTGTACGACGGGGCGGGCCGGCTCGCCGGGACGGCGAGGACGACGGCGCGCGGCGAGTACTACTTCGACGACGCGAACGTGGACGGCGGCCTGCGGCCGCACACCGCCTACACGATCCGGCTGGACGAGCCGTCCGACTACGCCGAGGGCGGTCCGCTGTACCGGTGGGTGCCCACCCGGCACGACGTCGGCGGCAATCGATTCGTCGATTCCAAGGGCGTCGTCCCGCCCGGAAAGCGATATCCGGAGCGGGCGCTGACCACCGGCGGGCCGGGCGAGAACGACCACACGCTCGACTTCGGATTCCGGCACTGCGGCTGCGGGCACTGACGCCGGCCGGACGGAAAAGCGCCCCGGCCGGCCCGGGGCGCTGTCCGAGGAGCTGTCCGAGGCGTGGAATCGTGCCCGCGGCGGCCGGTGCGCGCGCCACCGTGGAGGGCATGATCCTGCGACCGGAGACCGACGACCCCGCCGCCTTCCTCGTGGCGGACGAGGTGATCGACCACCACGACCCGCGGCTGCGGCGGCTGGCCGCCGAGCTGGCCACGCCGCGGGCCGCGTTCCACCACGTCCGCGACGAGGTGGCGCACTCGGCGGACGCGGGCGCCTACAGCGGGGCGTTCCGCGCCTCCGAGGTGCTGGCCGCGCGCAACGCGATCTGCCACGGCAAGTCCCACCTGCTGGCCGCGCTGCTGCGGGCGCAGGGCGTGCCGGCCGGGCTGTGCTACCAGCGACTGGAGGACGGCGCGGGCGGCTTCGTGCTGCACGCCCTGAACGCCGTCCACCTGGACGGCCGCTGGGCCCGCCTGGACGCCCGGGGCAACCGGGAGGGCGTGGACGCGCGGTACGACCTGGAGCGGGAGCGGCTGGCCTGGCCGGTGCGGCCGGAGCTGGGCGAGCGCGAGTACCCGGGGGTCTTCGCCGCGCCGCCGGCCGCGCTGGTGGAGGCGCTCGCCCGGGCGGTGCCGGGCCGGTTCGGCTACGACTACCTGCCGTCCGGTCTCCCGGACGGGGCGGCGGGCGGCCGCGGGTGAGCCGGGCGCCACGGTCGGTGACCCGCCCGGGCGGGCGGGTCACCGACCGTGGCGGCGCCCTCGCCCCGCGCTCCGGGCCGGATCGGGAACGAAGTGGACAAAGTAGGATGGCTGAACTCCCGCGCTACGCGCGAAGAGTTCAGTAAATGTTCCATTTGTCTGTTTTCACCTCCCCGCTTCACACGCACGGAGCCACCCTCATGGACAACCTGTCCACCGTCGACGTCGACGGCGCGATAGAGACCCGCGGTATCGAACCCGTCCCTGACCACGAGCGCCGGGGCAGAGTCCGCGAGCTCTTCCCGACCTGGGTCGCGGCGAACATCAGCGTCCTGCTCCTCACCATGGGTGCGGCCCTCGTGGTGTTCAACCAGTTGAACTTCTGGCAGGTCCTGGTCGTCGCCGCGTGCGCGGCGCTCGCCTCCTTCGGCATGGTCGGCCTGCTGTCGGTCTCCGGGAAGTGGGGCGGAGCCCCGGGGGCCACGCTCTCCCGGGCCACCTTCGGCGTGCGCGGCAACCTCTTCCCCGGCGCGATCCTGTGGATCGCCCGCTTCGGCTGGGAGACGATCAACGCCGTCACCGGCGCCTACGCCGTGCTGACTGTCCTCGACCTGCTCTTCGGCGTCAAGAGCAACACCGCGCTGATCGTCGTCACGCTCTTCGCGTTCGTCGCCTGCACCTTCCTGGTCTCCGGCATGGGCCGCAAGGCGCTGAACGTCTGCAACACCTGGTCGACGTACCTCTTCGGCGTCTTCAGCATCCTGGTGCTGGGCTACCTGGTCGCCACCATCCACTGGAGCGAGGTCTTCGCCAAGCCCGCGGGCACCACCGCGATGATGATCGCCGGCATCGGGACCATCGCCGCCGGCGGCATCAGCTGGGTCCCCACCGGCCCGGACTTCACCCGCTACCTGCCGCACGCCGCCTCCGGCCGCAGGATCGTCGGCGTGACGGTCTCCGGCGCCGGCCTGGTGATGGTGCCGATGGTGCTGATGGGCGCCGTGATGGCGGTGGCCTCCCCTGGCCTGGCGCAGGCCGCCGACCCGGTCTCCTTCCTCGGCGACCTGCTGCCGACCTGGCTGGCCGTGCCCTACCTGCTGACCGCGATCGTGGGCATGCTGCTGATCAACAGCCTCTCCATGTACTCGGCCGGCTTCACCGCGCAGACCATGGGCGTCAAGCTGCCGCGCGCCATGGCCGTCAGCATCAACGCCGTGATCTCGCTGGTCGGCGGCCTGCTGCTGATGCTGGTCGCCAAGAGCTTCCTCGGCTCCTTCATCACCTTCCTGATCCTGCTCGCCGTCTCCTTCTCGGCCTGGATCGGCGTCTACGCGGTGGACATGTTCCGCCGCCGCTCGCGCGCGGTGCGCTACGACGCCGCCGCGCTGATGGACACCGGCCGGACCAGCCGCTACTGGTACAGGGGCGGTTTCTGCTGGCAGGCGATGGTGTCCTGGGTGGTCGCGCTGCTGTTCGGGCTCGCCTTCACCACGTGCGACTGGTTCGCCGGGCCGCTCTCCGGCACCTTCGTCGGCAAGTACGGGCTCGCCTGGGCGGCGACCATCGTCATCTCCGCCGCGATCATGGCCGTGCTCCCCACGCCCCGGGAGAACACCTCCCCCGCCGCCGGGCAGCCCGCCGGCCTCCCGGCGGAGCGGAGCGAGAAGACCGCCGTCTGACCGCCCCCGGCCGCGCGACGCGGCCCCGCACACCCGTGACCGCCCGGTCGCCGGCTCCATCGAGCCGGCGGCCGGGCGGTCCGGTTTCGGCGCCCGCGGAGGAAAAGGTGGAGATAGGAATCGAACCCATCTGAACGGCCCTGCAAGCCGTCGCCTCGCCACTCGGCCACTCCACCCCGGCAACGGTGGGAACATTACACGCCTGTGAACCCGGGCCCTCCGGAAATGCCGGTTTTTCACTCAAGAAGGCTCTTAGTTGGTCTAGTGCTATTTCTTTCGACATGGCATCGAACAGGGCCCGGAGCCGGGCCGGGGAAAGGCAGGTTGCGCTAGCCTGTGCCGATATCTCCAAACCCGATGGGATTTCATTGATGGCCGTCGAGGAATCACGGTTCACCCGTGCCACGGAGCTGCGCTGCGGGACCGCCGCGAACCGGTGCCAGTACAAGAGCCTGCCGCTGCGGGACCTCCCCCCGCTCGGCGTCGTGCGCCGCGCACGGATCGCCCGCGAGGGCCTGCGCGAGCGCCGCGCCGACATCCCGGCACCCGGGCGGCCCTCCCGCTTCGCCGAGGGGGACTGGGTGCGGGTGAAGGACGAGGCGGCGGTCCGCGCCACCCTCGACGACCGGGACCGCCACCGCGGCCTGTGGTTCACCGGCAGCCAGTGGTCCTTCTGCGGCGGCGTCTACCAGGTCGAACGCGTCGTGCGCCGCATGATCGACGACCACTACCGGGTGCGGCGCCTGTCGGGCACCGTCGCGCTGGCCGGCGCCACCTGCCACGGCGCCGACGGCACCCAGGGCTGCGGGATGGACTGCGCGCTGCTGTTCCGCGACGAGTGGCTGGAGCCCGCCCCCGCGCCGGCCCCCGCCGCCCGGCCCGTCGCCCTGTGGGCGACCGTGCGCGGCCTGGCCGAGATCCGGGCGACCCTCGACCCCGACGGGCGCCTGCGGGGCGTCCCCTTCCAGCCCGGGATGGAGCGTTACGCCGGCACCCGGCACGGCGCCGTCGAGCTGCGCCACCGCTCCCTCGCCTGGTGGCAGTACCCGACCGGCGGGCGCTGGTTCATCCTGCAGGGCCTGCGCTGCGGCGGCGAGCCGCTGGCCACGGGCTGCGACCGCCGCTGCGCCCTGCTGTGGCACGAGTCCTGGCTGCGCCTGGAGCCCGCCGCGCGGCCCTCAGCGGAGCCTGTCGAGGAGCCCGCCGCCGCGCGCTGAGCGGTGGTCAGCGCCGCCAGCGGTCGCGCACCAGCTTCGCGGTCAGGTGCAGCGGTCCGTCCCGGTCGCCGACGTAACATCGGGGAAGCGCGAACACCCCGCTGTGGGCGCCGGGACTGACCGCGCACCCGTAGTCGTAGCCGGCCTCGGCCACCGCCTCCACCGCGGCGTCGTCGAACGAGCCGTACGGGTAGCAGAACCCGTCGACGGGCGAGCCCGTGACGTCCTCCAGCAGGCGGCGGCTGTCGGCGACCTGGGCGGCCAGGTCCCGCGCGCCCACGCCGGCCAGACGGCGGTGCGTCAGCCCGTGCGAGCCGATCTCCACCCCGGCGGCGGCCGCCTCGCGGACCTGCCGGGCCGTCATCAGCGGCTTGCGCGGGCCCTGCCGGTCCCAGTCGTTGTAACCGCCCAGCCGGTCGGCCACCACGTAGACCGTCGCGGTGAAGCCGTGCTCCGCCAGCGCGGGCATGGCCTCCTCCACGAAGTCGCGGTACCCGTCGTCGAAGCTGAGCCCGACCAGGCCCGCCGCGCGGCCCTCCCGGTGGGAGCGCATCAGGGCGCCCACCGACACCCCGCGCAGCCCCCGGGCGGACAGCCAGCGCAGCTGGCGGCGGAAACGCGCGGGATCGACGGTGATCAGATAGGGGTCCTCGGCCGCCGATGTCACCGAGTGGTACATGAGCGTCCACGGGAAGCATCCCGTTCCGGCGCCGGCCCCTCTTTCCGGACTATTGCGTGGTCGAATGATTCGCATGTTCCGCTCCAGCTGTCCGGCGGCACCCCCTGTGCGGGTGGCCCTCGAAGAAATTGCATTCTGGCAGCGTCGGACCCGGCTTCCTTTCTCGCCAGGCGACTCCGCGTCATTTCACCCGGATGCCCGAGCGGGCGGGGGAAGGGGACGGGAAGGGCGCCGGGACCGGCTCCGGGGCGAGGGGGCGCCGACGCCGGGGCGGCCGCGGCCGGGGATCCGTCACCGCCCGACCCTGACCAGGCCATGCCATGTGTCGATAGCATGACGGTCCGACACACCCCTCCCCCGAGGAGTCCCGTTGACGAACACATCCCGGCGGCGGATCGCGTTACCCGCCGTCATCGCCGTCCTGACCGCGGCCGCCTCTGCCCTCGGCGCGGGCACCGCCCACGCCGACCCGTTGGACGAGCCCTGCGACCCGCGCGTCCCGCAGACCCAGCTGTTCGAGGTCTCCACAGCCACCGTCGACCCGGTGCTGACGCACTGGAAGGGCATCACCATCGCCCCGGGCACCACCGGCACCATCGAGACCACCGTCTCCGAGGTGCAGGCCGTCAGCACGACGTTCAACGCATCGACCGAGATCAGCTCGGCGGCCAACGCGCTCTTCGCGAAGGTCGCCGTCAAGGTCGGCTTCTCCGTGCAGACCGGCAAGTCCACCACCAGCAGCTGGTCCCAGAAGATCACCCTGAACTTCTCCCGCCCCGGCGACTACGCGGTGTTCAAGGGCACCCACCGCGTCCAGGGCACGGCCGACGCCTTCACGTGCGTCAACTCCGGGCCCATCGGCGGCGACCCGAGCAAGGGGCACTGGGCGTACGTCTTCGGCTACCACCCCACCTACAGCACCTTCGACGCCGAGATCGAGGGCACCGTCTCCTGCGACACCCCGGTCTCCCCCGGCACCGTGCAGGAACTCGCCCGCAACAAGCTCGTCTGCCACTGAGCCTCCCCGCTCGCCGCCCCCGGGCCGGCGAGCGGGCCCCGGCGGGTCAGACGAGCTTGCGGCGGCCGGACTCCTCGTCGAGTTCGCCCAGGTTGACGGGCTGGAGGATGACGGTGATGGCGCCGTCCGAGAAGTTCTGCGTCTCGCCGCCGGTGTTGCGGCCGTGGAAGCTGTGCGGCAGCGCCCGGCCGGTGGTCGGGTCGGTGCCGGCGGTGTAGATGTCGACGATGCCCTCGTGCCCCTGGCGGGCCTGCGCGTCGTTGCCGTCCGCGGCCTGCTCCACGGTGATGTGGTCGTCGCCGTCCACGGCGACGACGGCCGCCACGTGGTAGGGCCACCCGGTGGTGTTCTCGGGGTGCTCGAAGTCCTCGTCCCAGGCGGTCTCCACGATGGCGAACGCCTGCCCGGGCGCCGGCCGCTCCTCGCCGTCCGCCTGCGGGCCGCCGGGCCTGGCGTTCGCGTAGGCCCGGGCGCCCGCCACGTTCTCCTGCTCGCCCAGGCCGAACTGGTTGCCGCCCAGGGCGAATTCGCTGGCGTCCTGCCCCAGGGCCAGCCGCTGCCCGTGCATGATCTCCTCGGCCGTGTGGGCGCAGTCCGCGAGGAAGGACGTCTTCGGCTCGTACTGGGTGTAGGTGTGCTCCCCGATCAGCCCGCTCTGCTTGGTCCGCTTGCAGTACCGGGGCGCCGGGGCGTCCTCCCGGACCCAGATGACGGTGGTGTCCGCCCCGGGGTCGACGGTCAGCAGGTAGAGGCCGTTCTGCGAGGCCCGCACGGGCCCCAACTCCTCGGTGGTGACCTCCGTGAAACGCTGGACGGCCGTCGGGCCGGCGGCGCGCGCGGCGTCCCGGGCCCCGGCGTCGGCCTCCCGCTGGACGGCGGCGCCCGGCCCGGGCACCCGTGCCATCACCCGGGTCGCGTTGGCCTCGGCCTCGCGCTCGAAGCGGTCGCCGGGGTCGGAGACGCTCAGCCCCGACCCGTTGTCCGTACCGGCCACCGGCCCCCGGCGCTGCTGCAGGACGTGCGTCAGCTCGTGGGCGAGGGTGTGCTTGTCGCCGCCGCCCTCGCCGATGACGACGTGGCTGCCGGAGGTGTAGGCCCGGGCGCCCACCTCGGCCGCGGACGCGCGGGCCGCGGAGCCGGTGTGCAGCCGGACGTCGGAGAAGTCGGCGCCCAGGCGGGACTCCATCTCCCGGCGCAGCGGTTCGTCCAGCGGCTTGCCGGAGGCGCGCAGGACGTCGTGCACGGCGGAGCGCTGCACCGGCTCCGCCGGGTGCGGGTAGGGGTGGCGGCCCCGCTGGATCATGCGGACGACGGCCGCGTTGCCGGCGGTGCGCTGCAGTGCGAGGAGCGCGTCGGGCAGCTGCCCGCTCGCTGCCCGTCCCGGCCGTTCGGCCGTGTTCCCGGTGCTGCGCCGCGGCTGCCCGTCCTTCTTCGTCGGCTCGTGCGCGTGCATGGAACTCCGCTCGTAGGGCTGGCAGTTTCGCTGTGCCCTCCCTGCATACCCGGTGCGGCGGGCCGCGGGTAAGGGATGTACGGGCAGGATGCGGTGCCCGGGCGGGCAGCGCGGCGATGAGGCCGTCCGCACTCCCCGGGGGGTGTCGGTGGCTGGTCCGGATGCCCGCGCGCGTTGCAGCGGACCCGCGGGGCGGCGAAGTTGTGGAGATGGACACCGT
Source organism: Kitasatospora sp. NPDC036755 (assembly GCF_040636595.1). Taxonomy (NCBI): domain Bacteria; kingdom Bacillati; phylum Actinomycetota; class Actinomycetes; order Kitasatosporales; family Streptomycetaceae; genus Kitasatospora; species Kitasatospora sp. NPDC036755. The sequence continues at coordinate 12,929 of NZ_JBEZUT010000021.1, read as the reverse complement.
CATCGTGCTCGAACCCGATACGCCGACCAATGTGCGGATCCTCGGCCCCGGCCGCGTCCCGGCGGACCCCGAGAACCCGGTGCGCCTCGCGCACGCCGCCGTCGCGGAGGCCTCCGGCGTCTGCGGGCCCCTCACCCTGTGCGGCCTGCGCACCGGCGACATGACCCTCGCTCCGCACCGCTCCCCCGCTCCCGGCCGGCCCCGCTGGAACACCTGCGGGGCGTGCCGCGAGGCCGACGGGGGCGCGGCGGCCCTTCCGGGCGGCTCCCCGCCCCACTGAGACCGGCGGCCGGGAGCGGCAGGCGGCTCCGGCGGCCGGGCTCGCGGCCGGGAACGGGCGCGGGCTCAGGGCGCGGGCTCAGGGCGCGGCGAAGAGCCCGGGGAGGGCCGGGGCCGGCCAGGGGCGGCGGCCCCAGGCGAGGACCTTGCCGCGGGCAAGGAGCACGCCCGCGGCAGGCAACCCGAACGGCTCCCCACCGCGTCGAGCTGCCGTGAGAGGAAGAACGAGACAGCGGCCCGAGCGGCCGACACGGCGGACGGGAACGGCACGGGCACCATGGCGGGGACGACGGCAGGATGACGAACGCGATACCGCCGGACTTCGAGGAGTTCGTGGCCGCCTGCGGGCCGAAGCTGCTGCGCACCGCGTGGCTGCTGACCGGCGACCCGCACCAGGCCGAGGACCTGCTGCAGACGGCGCTCGCCAGGGTCTGGCCCAAGTGGGCGCGCGTCGCCCCCGACCGGCCCGAGGCGTACCTGCGCAAGGTCCTGGTGAACTGCCACGTCTCCTGGTGGCGGCGGCGCTGGACCGGGGAGCTTCCGCACGGCGAGCTGCCGGAGCCGCCGCCGCGGGAGGACCCGTTCGACGGGGTGGTGATCGGCCAGGTGGTCGCCGAGGCCGTACGGTCGCTGCCGCCGCGTCAGCGGGCCGTGGTGGTGCTGCGCTTCTTCGAGGATCTCAGCGTCGAGGAGACCGCCGAGGTGCTGCGCTGCAGCACGGGTACCGTCAAGAGCCAGACGCACCGGGCGCTCACTGCCCTGCGCGGACGCTTCCCGGCCCGGGAACTGCTGCTGGACGGGGGACCTCGTGAACGGAACTGAGCTGCTCGGCCCGCCGGGGCCGGACGACGGCGGGCACGACGAGGAGGAGCTGCGGGTGCTGCTGCGCCGCGCGGTGCCGGCGCTGGCCTCGCCCGAGGACCGGATGGAGCGCGTCCTCGCCCGGGTCGAGAGGTCCAGGCGCCGGCGGCGGGCGGCCGGGCTGGCGGCCGGACTGGCCGTCGGCCTGAGCGCCGCAGTGCTGGCCGCCGCCCCCGCGCTCGCGCCGTCCCCGGTGCGGGGGGCGGCGCTGGGGCCGGCGGGCTCCGGGGCCGCCCAGGCCCCGACGGTGCCGCCCCTGCCGACGGCCTCGGCCACCCCGACGGCCGCCCCGACCGGGAGCAGGCTGTTCTTCCCGCGGCTGCCGGAGATGGTGCTCGACCCGCCGCCGGGCTGGCACGCCATGGCCACGCTGCCCGCCGACCCCCAGGAGAAGTTCGGCTACCTCGGCACCGAGGCGCTGGGGCCGGAACCGTCCTGCACGGCCGGTGCCGCCCGCTGCCCGCTGTACGGGCGGCTGCCCGTGGACGGCGTCGTCCTGTCGTTCCGGCTGCTGGACGGGCAGGGGTTGGCCGGCAAGATCGGCGCGAGCCCGCCCGCGCTCGCCGACACGGGCCTCGACAAGGACTGCGCGGCGCTCGGCGGCAGCCGCGAGCTGGCGGGCCTGCGCACCGTGGACCGGTCGGGGGCCGGGGCGGTGGTCGAGGTGACGGCCTGTCTGCGGCAGCCGTCCGAGCCGACGCTGCTGCGGGTGCGGCAGGTGTTCGCCTCCATCCGCTCCGTCCCGGTGACACAGCCGCCGTTGCCGTCACCGCCGGGCACCGTGAGTCCCGCGGCGACGCCGTAACCGCGGCGGCGCCCGACGGCGGAAGCGGTCACGCGGGAGCGCGGGGTCCTGTTGCCGCGCGCACACGGCTGCGCCGCGGTCCGTCCCCCTCGACGGGCCGCGGCGCAGCAGCTCAGTGGGTGTCAGCGCGGGTGGGTCACACGGCCTGCCACAGGGCGGGGACGTTCGGCGGCTCCCAGCCGACGAGGGCGGTGTGGCCCTGGAGGCAGCGGTAGCTGACTCCGTTGTAGGTCACCACGTCGCCGGCCTGGTAGGTGGTGCCGGCGGTCCAGGTGCCGCCGGGGTTGGGGGTGCCCCCGCCGCCGACGGTGAGGCTGTACTGGGCGGTGTGGGTGGTGGCGCCGGCGGTGCCGGTGACGGTGATCTGGTACGTCCCGCTCGCGGCGCTCGCGGCGGCCGACAGGGTGAGCGTGGCGGACGAACCGGCCTGCACGGAGGAGGGGTTGAAGCTCGCGGTGACGCCCGCCGGGAGGCCGGAGGCGGTCAGGGCGACGGTCTGGGCGGTGCCGGAGGTGACGGCGGTGCCGACCGTGGCGGTGGTGGTGGCGCCGGGCTGGACGGAGCCGGAGGACGGGGTGAGCGACAGCGAGAAGTCGTTGCTGCCGTTGCCGGTGCAGGTCGGGTCGCCGGCCTGGGCGGGGACGCTGACGGCGTCCCAGGCGGCCTTGGTGCGGTTGAAGAAGGTGCAGGTCGGGTCGAGGTTCTTGGCGGCGGTCAGGGTGGTGGTGCGGTAGCGCTTGTAGGTCATGCCGCTGGTCTTGAGCAGCATGCCGCCGTAGAAGACCTGGCCGGCCTGCTTGACGCCGATGCCGGTGACGGAGGAGTTGTTGCAGGTGGGGCTGGAGGGCTTGCCGCCGCCGGGGTTGGAGCCGTTGGACAGCAGGTAGAACCAGTGGTTCAGCGGGCCGGCCGCGGCGTGCACCTCGGTGCCGGGGATGGCGGAGGAGTAGCAGTTCGGGTCGTTGTTGACCAGGGACGGCTGGTAGAGGTTGCGGATCGGGCCCTGGCCGACCAGGTTGATCAGGCGGCCGACCTGGTAGTCCGGGTAGTCGTACGGCGCGGGCTCGTTGTTGTACTCCTTGGTGAGCGCGCCGAAGATGTCGCCGGTGCCCTCGCCGAGGCCGTTCTCGTTGTTGGCGCCGCCGGGGGTGTACTGGTCGATGCCGTGGCCGAACTCGTGGCCGACGACGTCCTGGGCGGCTATCCACTCGCCGCTCTGGCTGTGGCCGATGGAGACGGAGCTGCCGTCCCAGTAGGCGTTGACGTCGTTGAGGCCGACCTTGATCGGCCAGCTGCCGCCGTTGCCGTCGTGGCCGTTGCGGCCCAGCCAGTCGCGGAGCATGTCCCATTCCTTCTGGGCCGCCCACATGGCGTCGCCGCAGCCGGTCTCCTTGGTGGACGGGCTGCCGTTGCCCCAGGAGTCGCTGGACTTGGAGAAGACCTGGCCGGTGCTGTAGTCGGAGCAGCTCAGGCCGGGGCGGTTGGGGTCGCGCAGCGAGTAGGAGCCGCCGGAGTTGGTGGTGCTGATGGTCAGCGGGCCGGGGCCGTTCCACTTGCTGTTGACGGTGCCGGCGCGGGCGTCGTCGTAGCTGTCGACGACCTCGCCGGTGGTGGCGTCGACGAAGACGTGCAGGGTGCTGGGCGCCGCTTCGGTGCGGCCCTTGAGGACGGTCTCCCAGGCGAGGCTGCTGCTGCCGTCCTTGGCCCGGACGACCAGGCGGCGGGAGTCCACCGAGTCGACGGCGGCCAGCTTGGTGCGGGCGGTCTTCTCGGCGTGCTCGGCGCTGACCTTCGGGGTGGTCGGGGCGCCGAGCGGTCCGGTGGTGGCGGACTGCAGGGCGCGGACCTTGCCCTGGCCGTCGGCGAGGACGACGGCGTCGCCGCCGACCACGGGCAGGCCGTGGTAGCTGCGCTCGTAGGAGACCGAGTAGAGGCCGCCGAGCCAGGGGGTGACGGTCCGGCGCTGGTAGGTCTCCTCGGATCCCTTGGCCAGGGCGTCGAGTCCGGCGTTCGCGGCGGCGTCGGCGGCGTTGACGGCGGCGGCCAGGGCGCTGGGCGCCGGGGTGGGCGCGGGTGCGGCGGTGGCCGGGCCGGCGGCGGTGGCGGCGATCGTGCCGGCCAGGAGGGTCAGGGTGGTCGCGGTGGTCAGCAACCGGCCTGCGGTGACTCTGTGTCGCATCGGGGCTCCTCGCATGTGGGGGTCCTCGATCGCGGACGGCAGTGGCTGGGGGCGCGCCGCGGGGCCGCGTCCGGGGGGCGGCCGTGCGGGCCGTCCGCGCTCGGGTGCCCGAACACTCACACGGCGTCATGCGCAGGTCAATGCCTGGTGCGGGTGGGGTGCGGGGTTGGCAAGTTCCGTCAAGTCGGCTGGTCCGGCTTTGCGTCGAGCTGGGGTTTTCTTCCAGTGGTTGAGACCACGTCAGGTGTCGGGCGGCGGCGGGCGGGGCCCGGATCCGGGCGGCGGGGCGGAGGCCGGGGGCGGGTGGGCGCGGGCCGCGGGGGCGCGGGCCGGCGGCGCCCCGGGCGGTTCGGCGGCGCGGGGCCGCGGGACCGGGCGACGGGTGGCGCGGGGTCCGGGGCGGCCGTCCGCCGTCCGCCGGTTCGTAGCGGAGCGTGATGGAGGGGAAACCCTCAGCGCTTGACAGTCCCTTGCCCGAAGGCGCGTACTGGAACAAGGACAAACAGCAGACAGGGCCCTGTGCTCCAGGTATCCGTTCGATATCCGTGGCCGGCGCGAAGCGGCGACAGGGCGTGCCGGTATCTCCGCACCCCCGCGTCGCGTTCGGTCCGCGCCTTCGACGGCCGTCCTCCCGTGCGAGCACCGCGCCTGCGCCGCCCGATGCGGCGGCGCACCCGTGGTGGCGCCGCCGGGGCCGGAGCGCACGGCCCGGGTCGAGGGGCCGCCATGAGGTTGACGTCGAGATCGGTCGATGTTGGAACGCGGGAGGACGGTACCGGCGAGCCGTCGGCAGGGCGCCGCCGGATCGCCGCCCTGCCCTGCGTGCTGCACGCGGGCCCCGGTATCCGCCCGGCGACGGGGTGCCGGCCCGCGGCTCGTCCACGGAAAGGCGGACACCATGGTGCTCGATTCGACCACGCTGCATTCGAGCATCGAGGACCCGGTTCTCGACCGGCTGAGCTTCCTGAACGAGATCACGTTCAGGTACCCGGACGCGGTGTCCTTCGCGCCGGGGCAGCCGTATGACGGCTTCTTCGAGGTCGAGGACGTCCACGCCTGCCTGCGCCGGTACGCGAAGTACCTGGAGGACTCGGGCGCGGGGCCGGCGCAGGTGCGCGCCGCCTTCCACCGGTACGCGCCGGCCGCGGGGCAGATCCGGGAGCTGATCGCGCACTCGCTGCGCCAGGAGGAGGGGTTCGAGGTCGCGCCGGAGTCGATCGTGGTGACGGTCGGTGCGCAGGAGGCGATGTTCCTGGTGCTGCGCACGCTGTTCGCGACGCCCGAGGACGTGCTGCTGCTGGTGACTCCCTGTTATGCCGGGATCATCGGGGCGGCGCGGCTGCTGGACGTCACGGTGGCCGCGGTGCCGGAGCGTGACGGTCGGCTGGTGGTGGCGGACTTGGAGCGGGCGGTGCGGGCGCAGCGGGCGGCGGGCCGGCGGCCACGGGCGGTGTACGTGGTGCCGGACCACGCCAATCCGACCGGGTCGACGCTGGACCTGGCGACGCGGGTGGAGCTGCTGGAGCTGGCGCGGCGGTGCGGGCTGCTGGTGCTGGAGGACTCCCCGTACCGGTTGAGCGGTCCGGGGCCGCGGCCCGCGATGCTCAAGGCGCTGGACGGGTCGCGGTGCGTGGTGCAGCTCGGCACCTTCTCCAAGACGGTCTTCCCGGGGGCGCGGGTGGGCTACGTGGTGGCCGACCAGGAGGTGCGGGACGGCCGGGGGCGGATCCGGCCGCTGGCGCGGGATCTGGCGAGGGTGAAGAGCATGGTGACGGTCAACACCTCCTCGCTGGGCCAGGCGGTGGTGGCGGGGGCGCTGCTGGGGGTGGACGGGCGGCTGTCGGTGCTGAACGCGGGGGCGGCCGAGCACTACCGGCGCGCCATGGCGGCGACGCTGGCGGAGTTGGAGCGGTGGCTGCCGCCGGGGCGGCGCCGGGAGCTGGGGGTGGGGTGGAACCGTCCGGGGGGCGGGTTCTTCCTCACGCTGCGGACCGGTTTCCGTACCGGTACGGCGGCGTTGGAGCGTTCGGCGCGGGAGTTCGGGGTGCTCTGGACGCCGATGGAGTTCTTCCATCCGTTCGGTGGGGGCGAGCGGGACATCCGGCTGTCGATCAGTTCGCTGACGCCGGGGCAGGTGGTCGAGGGCGTGGAGCGGCTCGTGCGGTTCGTGGAGGCGTCCAGCGGGGGGCGTGCGGCGGCCGGCCCGGTACCCGGAACGGAGAGTGACGCATCATGACCGCGACCCTGGACCGGGCGCCGGCCGCGACGGCCCCGCGCATCCTGAGCGTGGGCACGGCGGTGCCGCCGGAGCACTATTCGCAGGAGGAGCTGCTCGACCTGTTCGAGATCACCGACCGGAAGGTGCGCTCGGTGTTCCTGCTGGGGTCGATCCGGCAGCGTTCGCTGGTGCTGCCCCCGGCGGGGCCGGACGGCGGGCGGGTGCGGGAGTCGCAGGGCGACCTGCTGGACAAGCACAGGGCGTGGGCGGTGAGCATGGGGGCGGACGCGCTGTCGGTGTGCCTGAAGCGGATCGGGGCGGACCTGTCGGAGGTGGCGTACCTGTGCTGTGTGACCTCGACCGGGTTCCTGACGCCGGGGCTGAGCGCGCTGATGATCCGCGAGATGGGCATGGACTGGCACACGGCGCGGGCCGACATCGTCGGCATGGGCTGCAATGCGGGGCTCAACGCGCTGGCGGTGGTGGGTAATTGGGCGGTGGCCAATCCGGGCCGGCTGGCCGTGATGGTCTGCTCGGAGGCCTGCTCGGCGGCGTACACGATGGACTCCACGATGCGCACGGCCGTGGTCAACAGCCTGTTCGGCGACGGCGCGGCGGCGGTGGCGGTGATGGCCGGGCCCCGGGAGGACGAGCGGCCGCAGGGGGACGGCGAGGGTCCGGGCCCGCGGCTGGAGGGGCCGCGGATCCTACGCAGCGCGAGCGTGACGGTCGTCGACGCCATCGACGCGATGCGCTACGACTGGGACCGCGACCAGGGCCGGTTCAGCTTCTTCCTGGACCCGCAGATCCCGTACCTGGTCGGCGCGCACGTGGAGGGCGTGATCGACCGGCTGCTGGCGGGCACGTCGCTGCGCCGTGACGACGTGGCGCACTGGCTGGTGCACTCGGGCGGCAAGAAGGTGATCGACGCGGTGGCCGTCAACCTCGGGCTGACCCGGCACGACCTGCGGCACACCATCACCGTGCTGCGCGACTTCGGCAACGTCTCCAGCGGTTCGTTCCTGTTCTCCTACGACCGGCTGTTGCAGGAGGGGGTGGTGCGCGGCGGCGACTACGGCGTGCTCATGACCATGGGCCCGGGTTCGACGATCGAATCCGCGCTCATCCAGTGGTGACAGTGGTGACCCGACGCGAGGGAGTCCCCGATGCCCGTCAACGCCCTGCCCGAAGGACCCGTGCTGCACGTGGACGGCGCCCGGGAGATCTCGGCCGAGCTGACCGCCGCCCTGTCGGCGCTGTGCGACGAGGCGGAGGCCGCCGGGTCCGACGTCGCGGCCGTGTACGTCTCCGGCGCGCCGAGCGGCGAGGCGGTGGGGAAGGTCGCCGACGTCGCCGCCGTGACGAAGTGGGAGCGGGCGGTGCGGCGCTTCGAGCGGCTGCGGCTGGCGACGCTGGCGGCGGCGAGCGGGGAGTGCGGCGGCGTGGCGCTGGACCTGCTGCTGGCCTGCGACGTGCGGGTGGCGGCGCCGGACGTGCGGCTGCTGCTGTCCTTCCACGGGCAGGCCACCTGGCCGGGCATGGCCGGGTTCCGGCTGGTGCAGCAGCTCGGGCTGGCCCCGGCCCGGCGCGCGGTGCTGTTCGGGGTGCCGATCACCGCCCGCGAGGCCCTGGAGCGGGGCCTGGTGGACGAGGTGAGCGAGGACCCGGGGCGCGCGGTGGCGGCCGCGGCCCGGCTGCTGCGCCGGCTGTCCGGCCCGGAGCTCGCGATCCGCCGCCAACTGGCCTTCGACGCCCAGTGGATGAGCTTCGAGGACGCGCTCGGCCCGCACCTGGCCGCCTGCGACCGCTCGCTGCGGCGCACCCGGGCCGCGGACGGGGTGAGGACGTGAGCGCGCCGAACGGGCGGGCGCCGGCCGCCGTACGGGAGCGGGCCGGGGACGGGCTCGACCGGGCCGCGCGGCTGCTGCCGCCGTTCCCCGGGCCCCCGCCGGACGCCGGCACCGAGCGGGCGCTGGAGGCCGGGCGCGCACAGCGCACCGCCTTCCTGGAGCGCCACGCCGGCGAGCTCTACGACCGGCTCACCCGAGGCGGCGTGCTGCGCCCGCGCCTGGACGAGCTGGTGGAGGGCGCCGCGGCGGCCGTGCCGAACCTGGTGCCCTCGCCCGCGCAGCTGCGGGCGGAGCGGGCCGTCCCGGTGCCCGAGCGCGTCGGCTACGAGATCGACGTCGGCGTCCTGCTGCGCGGCCTGCTGCGCTGCCCGGCCGCCGGGCAGCACCTGATGGACTCCATGCTGCGGCCCACCGGGCGCGCGCTGGGCCTGCTCGGGGAGTTCCGGGCCACCGGGGTGGTGCGGATGGAGAGCACCGTCCTGGAGCGGGACGCGGGGGTGGCCCGGATCACCATGTGCGCCGGGGACCGCCTCAACGCCGAGGACGAGCAGCAGGTCGACGACATGGAGACCGCGGTGGACCTCGCGCTGCTGGACGGGCGGTGCGCGATCGGGCTGATCCGCGGCGGTGTGATGACGCACCCGCGCCACGCGGGCCGGCGGGTGTTCAGCGCCGGGATCAACCTCAAGCGCCTGCACGCGGGCGAGATCACCCTCGTCGGCTTCCTGCTGCGCCGCGAGCTCGGCTACCTGCGCAAGCTGCTGCTGGGGCTGCGCACCGACGAGCCGTCCTGGCGCTACCCGTTGACGGACATGCCGTGGGTGGCCGCGGTGGACGGCTTCGCGATCGGCGGCGGCATGCAGCTGCTGCTCGCGGTGGACCACGTGCTCGCGGCCTCGGACGCCTATCTGAGCCTGCCGGCCGCGCAGGAGGGGATCGTCCCGGGCGCGGCGGACTTCCGCCTCCCGGCGGCGGTCGGCCCGCGGCTGGCCCGGCAGATCATCCTCGGCGGGCGGCGGGTGCGCGCGAGCGACCCCGAGGCCCGCTCGCTCGTCGACCGGGTCGTCGACCCGGCGGACCTCGACGCGGCCGTCGAGGAGTCGCTGGAGCTGCTGCGCGACCCGGCCGTCACCGCCAACCGCCGGATGGTGAACCTCGCCCTGGAGCCGGCGGACGGCTTCCGCGCCTACATGGCGGAGTTCGCCGTCCAGCAGGCGCTGCGCGTGCACGCGGCGGACGTGCTCGGCAAGGCGGGCCGCTTCGCGGCCGGGCCCCCCGGGTGACGCCGCGCCGGTGCCCGCCCCTCCCCCGCCGCCCCGGCGGCCCCGGACCCGAACGACCGAGGAGACCGAGATGACCAGCCCCTTCGACGACCCGGACGCCCGCTACCTGGTGCTCGTCAACCCGCTGGGCCAGTACTCGCTGTGGCCGGCGTTCGCGCAGGTGCCGCCCGGCTGGCGGACCGCCCACGGCCAGGGCACCCGGGACGAGTGCCTGGCGTACGTCGACCGCGTCTGGACCGACCAGCGGCCGCCGGGGACGGTCACGGCCGCCGACGGCAGGGAGGTCGCCGCGTCATGATGTCCGGCCCGGGCCCGCTGATCACGATCCGGGCCACCCCCGGGGACGGGACGGACCCGGCCCGGGGCCGGGTGCGGCCCGGCACCGCGCGGCGGATCCGGCCCTACCTGCGGCCCTACCGGGGGCAGATCGCCGCGCTGCTGAGCCTGACCGCGTTCGACGCCGTCATCACCGTCTCCACGCCGCTGCTGTTCAAGGTCCTCATCGACCACGGCATCGTGCCCCGCGACCGGGGCGTGGTGGCGGGCGCGGCCGCCGCGGTGGCGGGCCTGGCGCTGCTGCAGGCGCTGGTGGGCTTCCTCGTCAGCCGCAGTTCGGCGCGCATCGGCGAGGGGCTGATCTACGACCTGCGCACCGAGGTCTTCCGGCACGTGCAGCGCCAGCCGCTGGCGTTCTTCACCCGCACCCAGACCGGTTCGCTGGTGAGCCGGCTCAACACCGACGTGATGGAGGCCCAGCAGGCGGTGACCGTCCTGCTGTCCAACGTGCTCTCCAGCCTGCTGGTGCTGGGCCTGGTGGTCGCCACGATCTTCTACCTGTCCTGGGTGGTGGGCCTGGTGGTGCTCGTCACGGTGCCCCTGTTCGTGCTGCCGGGCCGGGTCGTCGGGCGCCGGCTGCAGGGCAACCTGCGCACCTCGATGCAGCTGGACGCCCGGCTCGGCTCGCTCATGCAGGAGCGCTTCAACGTGGCCGGCGCGCTGCTGGTCAAGCTCTACGGCGACCCGCGGCGCGAGGAGCGGCACTTCGCCGACACCGCGGCACGGGTGCGGGACGTGCGGGTGGTGACCTCCGTCTACGCGCGGATGCTGCTGGTGACGGTGACGCTGCTGGCCTCGCTCGCCACCGCGGTGGTCTACGGCGTGGGCGGCGAACTGGTCGTCGGCGGCGCCATCCGGATCGGCACCCTGGTGGCCCTGGCCACCCTGCTGGCACGGCTGTTCGGCCCGATCAACCAGCTGTCCAACCTGCAGTCGAACTACCTGACCGCGCTGGTCTCCTTCGACCGGCTCTTCGAGGTGCTGGACCTGCGGCCGGCGATCGTGGAGCGGCCCGACCCCGTCGTGCTGCCCGCGGTCGCCCGCTCGGCGGCCCCGGAGGTCGCGTTCGAGGACGTCTCCTTCCGCTACCCCGCGGCCAAGGACGTCTCCCTGGCCTCGCTGGAGACGCTGTCGCTGCCGGCCCCGGAGCGCCCCGACGACACCCCGGCGCTGCGCGGGGTGAGCTTCCGCGCCCCGGCCGGCCGGCTGACCGCCCTCGTCGGGCCCTCCGGCGCGGGCAAGACCACCGTCAGCCAGCTGGTGGCCCGGCTGTACGAGCCCACCGCGGGCACCGTGCGGATCGGCGGCCACGACGTGCGCGACCTGTCCCTGGCCTCGCTGCGCGACACCGTCGGCATGGTGACCCAGGAGGCCCACATGTTCCACGACACCATCCGCGCCAACCTGCTCTACGCCAAGCCGGACGCCACCGAGGCGCAGCTCGTCGAGGCGTGCGGGGCCGCCCAGGTCTGGGAGCTGGTCCGCGCGCTGCCCGACGGCCTGGACACCGTGGTGGGCGACCGCGGCTACCGCTTCTCCGGCGGCGAGAAGCAGCGCCTGTCGATCGCCCGGCTGCTGCTCAAGCAGCCGTCGGTGGTGGTGCTCGACGAGGCCACCGCGCACCTGGACTCGGAGTCCGAGGCGGCCCTGCAGAAGGCGCTGTGGACCGCGCTGTCCGGCCGGACCGCCCTGGTGATCGCGCACCGCCTGTCGACCATCCGCGAGGCCGACCAGATCCTCGTGCTCAAGGGCGGGCGCGTGGTCGAACGCGGCCGGCACCCCGACCTCGTCGACGCCGGCGGCCTGTACGCGGAGCTGTACCGGACCCAGTTCGCCAAGCCGCCCGAGCCGCGCCCGGAAGCCGAGCGGCCCCCGGCGAACGGCTACGGCGACCTGCCCCCGCTGCCGCCCGGCGGAGGGCCCCTGCGCCGGCTGCCGCCGCCCGACGCGGCGCCCGAGCCCGGCCGACCCGAACGGAGAGCATGATGAGCCAGTTGACGGTCGAGGACGTGTGGCCGCTTTCCCCGCTGCAGGAGGGACTGCTGTTCCACGCCTCGTACGACCAGGACGCGCCCCGGGACGTGTACGTGGGGCAGCGGATCCTCAACCTCGACGGGGACCTGCGGCCCGAGGTGCTCCGGGCGTCCTGGCAGGCGCTGCTGGAGCGGTACGCGAGCCTGCGGGCCGCGTTCCGCTCCCGTTCGGCCGGCGACACCGTCCAGGTGATCGCCAAGGGCGTGCGGATCCCGTGGACGTACGCGGACCTCGGCGACCTGGGCGAGGCGGAGGCCGAGCGGGAGGCCGAGCGCCTGGCCGCGGTCGACGCGCGGCGCTTCGACCTCGGCAGGCCCCCGCTGCTGCGGGTGCTGCTGCTGCGCGCGGGCCCCGGGCGGCACCGGATGGTGGTGACGATGCACCACATCCTGATGGACGGCTGGTCGCTGCCGATCGTGTTCGGCGAGCTGTGGGAGATCTACGAGAACGGCGGCGACGCCTCGGCGCTGCCCGCGGTGCCGCAGTACCGGGACTACCTGGCCTGGCTGGTGCGCCGGGACACCGACGCCTCCCGCGAGGCCTGGCGCGCGATGCTGGCCGGCACGCGGGAGCCCACCCTGGTGGGCCCCGGCGACCGCGGCGGCCCGCCGGTGATGCTGCGGCACGTCATCGTGCGGCTCGGCGACGACCTCGCCGAGCGGCTGCGGGAGGCGGCGCGCTCCGCCGGGGTCACCTTCAACCGGGTCTTCCAGGTCGCCTGGGCGCTGCTGGTGGGCAAGCTGTCCGGCCGGCTGGACCCGGTCTTCGGCGCGACCGTCTCCGGGCGCCCCGCCGAGGTGGCGGGGGCGGACCGGATGGTCGGGCTGTTCATCAACACCGTGCCGGTACGGGTGCCGCTGGACCCGGCCGTGCCGTTCCGGCGGGCCATGGCGGCGCTGCAGGACCAGCAGGCCGCCCTGCTGGACCACCAGCAGCTGAGCCTGCCCGAGATCCAGCGCGCCGGCGGCCCGGGCGCGGTCTTCGACACCCTGATGGTCTTCCAGAACTATCCGCGCGGGCCGATGGCGGCCCCCTCGGCCGGCCCGCGGCGGCCCGGCGCACCGGGCCACGCGCCGCGGCCCTC